>JAAXHF010000105.1 GCA_012271025.1 Deltaproteobacteria bacterium
AACCGGACCCGTGTGAAGGACTGGTCCTGCCGGGCGTCATGTTTGACTTCGATATGTCGGACATCCGACCCGAATTCGAGCCCGTGCTCGATAAAGTGGCCGCACGGCTCACCGAGTGTCCCGATGTCCACATCACGGTCGAGGGGCATACTGACTCGCGGGGCTCTGAGGCGTATAACCAAGCCCTGTCCGAGCGACGGGCGGCGGCGGTTGCCGGCTATCTGGAAGCCCAGGGGGTCGCGGCCGAGCGGCTTGACTCGGTCGGCATGGGCGAGGGAGTTCCCGTTGAACCGAACCAGAACCCGGACGGCAGCGATAACCCGGACGGACGGGCCAAGAACCGGCGGGTCGTCCTGACGCCCCGATAAAGGAGATAGGCTATGAGCACGGTGACACTGCCCAAGGGCCAAACCGCGCTGCTCATCATGGATTGTCAGAATGACATCGTCCATGAAGACGGCAAATTCGGCGGAAAACTGACCGGCGGCACGATGCCCAGGCGCATCCGGGAACAGGGCATCCTGGAGACCATCAGCAAGCTCGCCGCTGCGGCTCGGCAGGCTGGCGTACCGGTCATTCACGTCCGCCACGCCTACCGGCCGGACTATGTCGATCTGCCCACCAACGCCCCGCTGTGGGCAAACATGAAGGAACTCCAAGCCCTCCAGGACGGCAGCTGGGGAGCCGAGGTTCATGACACGCTCAGCCCCCAGTCCCAGGACATCGTCCTGGTCAAAACGCGGGTCAGCGCCTTTTACGCCAGCCCGCTGGCCGGCATTCTCGAGGCCCAGGGGCTGCACCACCTGATCCTCACCGGCGTCGCCACCGACGGCGTTGTCGAGGGTACGGCCCGGGACGGGATCGACCGCGGCTATTCCCTGACCATCCCCAAGGACTGCTGTATTGCCACCAGCGAAGAGGCTCATCAGGTCATCCTGGGCGGGATACTGTCGGCCTTTGCCACCGTGTGTGAGGCCGACGATATCATCCAGGCCCTGGCCTAGGACGCCCTCCCCTGTCACAAGGGGGACGCTGATCCCTTCCATCAGCGTCCCCTTCCAAGGAGCACGGACATGACCCAGACCAGTGCGCTGGCCGGTATTCGGGTAATTGACCTCACCAATAACCAGGCCGGCCCGTCGTGTGGACAGATGCTGGCCTGGCTCGGAGCCGAGGTGATCAAGGTTGAGGAGCCGAGCAAGGGCGATGTCGCCCGGACCAGTCTGGGCGATCAACCGGGCGTCGACAGCCTGTTTTTTCTGACCTTTAACGCCAATAAGCGCAGCCTGACGGTCAACCTCAAAAGCGCCCAGGGCAAAGAGGTGTTCAGCAAACTGATCAAAACGGGTGATGTCCTGCTGGAAAACTTCGGGCCGGGCGTCCTGGACCGTCTGGGCTTTGCCTACCCGAAGCTCAAGAGCCTGAACCCCAGCCTGGTCCTGGCCAGCATCAAGGGCTTTGGCACCTACGGTCCCCACAGCCACTACAAGAGTTATGAGCCGATCGCCCAGGCCATGGGCGGTTCGATGAGCGTCACCGGTTTTCCTGACGCGCCGCCGACGGTGACCTGGGCGTGCGTCGGCGATTCGGGCACCGGCATGCACTGCACCATCGGGATTCTGGCCGCGCTGATGCAGCGCCACGCGACCGGCGAAGGACAGCAGGTTGAGGTGTCGATGCAGGACGCGGTGGTCAATCTGGTCCGGGTCAGTCTGCGCGACCATCAGCGCGCCGGTCGGCCGGTGGAGCGCAACGGCAACCAGCTCGGGCCGTTTGTGCCGGCCACGACCTACCGCTGTCATCCCGGCGGCCCGAATGACTATGTATTCATCATCGCCCAGCAACAGATGTGGCATCCGCTGCTGCGCACCATCGGTCGCGAAGAGCTGGTCGGCGACCCGCGCTATGACACGGTCAAGGCGCGGGTGGAGCGCAGGGATGAGGTCAACGCCTTTATTGAGGACTGGACCAGCCAGCGGCCCAAACACGAAGTGATGCGTCTGCTGGCCGAGGCGGGCGTCCCGTGCGGCGCCTGCCAGGACACCGGCGAGCTGCTGACCGACCCCCATCTGCACGCCCGGGACATGATTGTCGAGGTCGAGCATCCGGTGCGCGGCAAATACCTGACCGCAGGCAATCCGATCAAGCTGTCGGCCTCATCGGTACCGATTAGCAGCTCGCCGCTACTGGGCCAGCACAACGCCGAGATTCTGGCCGAGCTGGGCTATTCAGAGGCGGACATGGCGACTCTCAAGGAAGCCGGCGCGATTTAATCTGGAGGGTCGCCACTGGAAGATGTGGCTGGCCGGCTAAGCCCGACTCCGCTGTCACCATGTCCCGCTCGGCCGGCCGCTAGGCGCGGGACGGGGCGGTGCGTTCGATCAGAGTCCGTAAGGCGTCGCCCTGCTGGCGCAAGGCTTCCATCGTTTCCTCATGGCGCTCGGCGTGGTGCTGTTCGCGTCGCTCGCCCATGCGGATCATATAGCGAATGCCCCAGCCGACGACGCCGGCCTGGATCAGGCCGACGAGCAGGGCGACGGCCGCTTGGGTAATGCCAATCCAGAAGACGATCTCGTTGCCGGTTTGCTGGGCGGTCACACTGGCTTGCTGCAAGGTAAGACTGGCCTGTTCGTAGGTGCTCAGCGGGGCGTTGGCGTCAAACATCGGCTCCATAATCGTCTCCTTTTCCCAACCATAAAGATTTTTCCCCCTCTCACCTACCCTGGGAAGAGGAAAAATCTGAGGACGGGAGCAGGGCAACTTCCCTTATTCGACAGCCTCTTGGGCTTCGGCCTGGGGAATCGAAACGCTCAGCCCGAACTTCTCCCGAATGCGGATCTCGATGTCAGTAGCGATATCAGGATTGTCCCGGAGATAGGTCTTGGCGTTCTCCCGGCCCTGGCCGATCCGGTCTCCGCCGTACGAGTACCACGCCCCGGCTTTCTCGATAATGCCCTGATCGGTCCCGATGTCGATCAGCTCACCCTCTTTTGACACACCCCGGCCGTACAAGATATCGAACTCGGCCTCTTTGAACGGTGGCGCAACCTTGTTTTTCACCACCTTGACCTTGGTGCGATTGCCGACAACCGCGTCAGCGCTCTTGACCGCTCCGGTCCGACGAATGTCCAAACGCACCGAAGCATAAAACTTGAGGGCGTTTCCGCCGGTCGTGGTCTCCGGATTGCCGAACATCACGCCGATCTTCATCCGCACCTGGTTGATGAAGACGACCATGGTCTTTGAGCGTGAGATCGTCCCGACCAGCTTGCGCAGGGCTTGGGACATGAGACGAGCCTGGAGTCCCATCTGTGGCTCGCCCATCTCCCCCTCGATCTCTGCCCGGGGGACCAGGGCGGCCACCGAGTCGACGACAACGATATCAATCGCCCCGCTGCGCACCAGGGTTTCGGTAATCTCAAGCGCCTGCTCACCGTTGTCCGGCTGAGAGATCAGCAACTCGTCACCCTGTACGCCCAGCTTTTGGGCGTAGGCCATATCGAGCGCGTGTTCGGCGTCCACAAAGGCGCAGGTGCCACCCGTTTTCTGGGCCTGGGCCACCACGTGCAGGGCCAGGGTCGTTTTTCCCGACGACTCAGGACCGTAGATCTCAACCACCCGACCGCGCGGCAGCCCGCCAATACCCAAGGCCAGGTCCAGGGTCAGCGAACCGGTCGAGATGGCCTCAATGTCCTGGATGACGGTGTCTTCGCCGAACCGCATGATTGAGCCCTTGCCAAACTGTTTTTCGATCTGGCTGACCGCCAGATCAAGCGCTCGCTCGCGGTCTCTGTCGTGTTTTTCACTCGTCATGGCTACTCCTTTATGAGGGGGACCGACCCCAAGGCGGTATAGATCGCCCCGGTGGGCATTGGTCGCAGGTCGCTCCGATACAGGCTGACCCGGTCTATGACACTCGTGCCAAAAGAGGTGTTCCGGTAGTCCTGGACGAGGGGCAAGATGCGGTCCCAGCCGCGCTGAGAACGGACCCGACCAAGCGTGATATGGGGGCGAAAGTCGCGCTGTTCGACCGGAAAATCCAGCTCCGACAGAGCCGTTTCAATGGCTTTGCTCAACCCGGGCAACGGGGCGTGCTTCTCGCCCTGGAGAGCCTCATCGTTCGCGGTGTCGTGCAGCCCGGCCCAGATGACCCGCGGCCGCCCCAGACTCGGGAATCCGCCCAACTGGCGGGCTTCGACCTGAAACGCCGAGCAGTCGCGTCCGACATGCCGCAGCCGGGTCAGGATGGGGGCGACCTGATGCTGATCGATATTCCCCAGAAATTTCAGGGTCAGGTGCATGTTTTCAACCCGGGTCCAACGCACCGCGCCCGGCTCGCCGTCGGCTCGGCGCAGGACAGCCTGGACTTTCGCTATTTCTTCGACTACGAATGGAGCCAGATTAACCGCGATAAAGGCGCGAATCAAGGGGATTCCTCGAAACGGAACCTATCTCCGAATAAAACTGGCCTCATTGATCGGAAGCCCGAGCAGAGCCCGCCGGATCCAGTCAAGCGCCAACTGGGAGATGAGGGTTTTGATCCAGTCGCGGTTGCCCCACAGTTTGTAGCGGCGCGAGACCACACCGGCGTCGTTGGCCAGAGCCAGACAGGCGGTGCCGACCGGCTTGTCCTCGGTCGCGCCGTCCGGGCCGGCAATGCCGGTCATGGCAATGCCGATGTCGCTGGCCAGCCGCTCCCGCACGCCGCTGGCCATTTCACCCACCACCGCTTCGCTGACCGCGCCGTGGCGCTCCAGGGTCTGGGGCTGGACGCCCAGGAGCTGGGCTTTGGCCGCATCCGAGTAGGCGACTACGCTGCCCCGGAAGTAGGTCGAGCTGCCCGGCACGTTGGTCACCCGATGCCCGACCAGCCCGCCCGAGCAGGCTTCGGCCACACCGAGCGTTTTGCCGTTGTCTGTGAGCAGCCGGCCGACCACTTCTTCCATGGTCACGTCCCCTTCACCGTAGACGTAGGCGCCGATCTTGGCCCGGATCCGCTCGGACAGGCCCTCCAGCCGCTGCTCAGCCTCGCCCGGCCTGCCGCGGACCGTCACCCGCATCGAGATCTGGGGGAAATTGGCCCGAAAGGCGAGCCGGCCCTCATCCTCACCAATCGTTCCGGCGATCATTTCGTCGAGCCCGGATTCGCTGATCCCGAAGGTCTGAAAGGTGCGGGTCAGAAACAGGTCACCCCCGCCGCGCATCTCCCGCACCCAGGGCAAGACCGTGTCTTCCATCATCGGCTTCATTTCGCGCGGCACGCCGGGCAGCACAATCAGATGTTTTGTGCCCTGGGGCGTCTCCAGATCGAGCCGATAGCCGGGCGCCGTACCCAGATGATTGGGCACAATGACCGCGCCGGCCGGGAACTGAGCCTGTTTCAGATTGTTCTCGGGCATGACCCGATTGAACGAGGCGAACAAGCGCCGGATATTCTCGGCCACCTCTTCGGAAAACGTCAGCTCCAGGCCGGCAACTTTGGCCACCAACTCGGTGGTCAGATCGTCGGCCGTCGGCCCGATGCCGCCCGTTGAGACAATCACATCGGCCTGCTCCATGGCCTGACGCCAGGCCCACACGATCCGCTCAGCCACATCACCGACGGTAATCACCGTCGCCACCTCCATGCCAGCCTCGACAAACTTATCGGCAATATAGTTGGCGTTCGTATCGACCACTTTGCCGGTCGTGATTTCGTCCCCAGTGCTGAGAATGGCCACTCGTTCAATCATAAGACACTCCTGAGCGCGAGATTGGCGTACAGCCCCGCCACAACATCGTCGAATACAACCCCGAGCCCGCCGGCGACCTGGCGATCAAAGTAGCGCGCCGGCGGGGGTTTGAGGATATCAAACAGGCGGAAAAGCGCAAAGGCGAGGAGCAGACGGGACGGCGTGAGGTCCAGCCAGGCGGTCGCGCATAAAAAACCGGCGATCTCATCAATGACGATCTTGCCGCTATCGTGCTCGCCGAGGTAGCCTTCGGCCGCGCCGGCCAGCCAGCACGCCGCGCCAATGAACGCGCTGAGGGCAACGAGCTGGACGGCGGGCGGCAGCGTGGCAAAGACGAAGATCAGCGGCAGGGCGGCCAGGGAGCCGAACGTCCCTGAGGCCACCGGCGCGTAGCCGAGGTAGGCGCCGGTGGCCAGAAAAAGGATCAGCCCGCGCACGCGGACCTCAGAGGCTGTTTTGCAGGGCGTCTCGAAAATCCGGGTGGGCAATGCCGATCAGGGCTTCGGCCCGGGCGTGCAGGTCTTTGCCTTTGAGTCGGGCGGCGCCGTATTCGGTCACAATATAATCGGTGCAGAAGCGCGGGGTGGTCACCATCGCTCCGGTCGCCAGGCTCGGCACAATCTTGGAGTGCTTGCCGTCTTCGGTGGTGGACGGCAGGGCGATGATCGAAATGCCGCCGTCCGACAGCGCGGCCGCCTCGACATAGTCCAGACTGCCGCCCACCCCGCTGATTTGGACCGGCCCGATGGTCTCACCGTTGCTCTGGCCGTGGAGGTCGATCTCGACCGCCGAGTTGATGGATATGAAGCGGGGCAGTTTGGCCAGCAGCAGGATATTGTGCGTCACGCTCGAGGTGACCATTTGCACACTGGGCGTTCGACCGCAGAAGTCGTACAAGTCCTGGGTGCCGGCCAACTCACCGGTGACCAGCTTGGGCGTGTGGCGGACCTTATCCATGAACGTGATCAGCCCCTGCGAGAGCATGCCCGAATACAGGTTGACCCCGCGTTTTTCTGCCAGACGGCCCAACACCATATCGGGCACCGAGCCGACTCCCAGCTGCACCCAGGCGTTGTTCGGCACCAGTTCCAACACGGTTTCGGCGATCTTCCGATCCCGCTCGGTCTGGTGCGGCGGGGTGTAGACGCCGAGCGGCTCGGACGATTCGATGGCCAGGTCAATCTTATCGACCGGCACCCGGCTGTTGCCCGCAGTCACCGGCATATTGGTATTGACCTCGGCAATGACGAGCTTGGCGCTGTCAATAAAATCCTGGTACAGACTGACCGAAATCCCCAGACTGACCGCGCCTTCGCCATCCGGCGGTGAGACTTGGGCGACAACGACATCGGGCTGAATCAGTCCGTTCTTGCTGACAATCTTGGTGATCTCGCTGAACCGCATCGGCACAAAGCCGACCTTGTTGGCCTTGAACAGGTGGCGAATCTGGGGCGCGGCCTGCCAGGTTTTATACCTGAAGTTCGTGCCCAGGCCACGGCGCAAAAACGGGTAAGAGCCAAAGGCCAGGCCGGAATAAATCGTCAGCTTGTTGAAGCGCTCAACCTCCTGCTCAAAGGCCCCATAAAACGTCATCGGTTCGACGCAGCCGTGGGGGAAAATAACGGTACTGGCGTCGGGAATGGCCTGGACGGCCTGGCTGGGACTCACAAGTTTCATGCTGGCCTCGCTTTGGGTGGATCATACACTCTGTCAGACTATGACGAGACGCCGCCCGCGTCTAGTAGTCGCCTAGGGAAGAATCGCATACTTGATCCCCTGTCCCTGCTGGAGGAGCTCAAACACCGCCGGCAGCTCGGCCAGGGGATAGCTGGCGCTGATCAGGGCGGACGTTGGCAGGTGTCCGCCGGCCAGCAGTTCATACGCACGTCGGACCGCCGCAGGGGTGAAGTGGAAGGGGCTCAGCAGGCGGACCTGGTCGTAGTGGACCCGGTAGGTATCGAGGGCGATTGTTGTCCCGGGCGGACAGCCGCCAAAGAGCACCAGCTGGCCGCCCGGCCGGGGCCAGAAAACCGACTCCTGCCACACCTGGGGCTGGGCTGTGCACTCAACCACCAGGTCGGCCCCCCGACCCTGGGTGAGGTCCAGCACCTCGTCGCGGGCGTCTTCGGCCGAACGGGCGATAATCCCGCTCGCCCCGAGTCGGCGAGCCACCTCAGCCCGGTATGGGTTACGGGCCACCACATACACCCGCTCGACTCCCAGCAGGCGCAGAACCACCAAATGCAGGAGACCAAAAGCCCCGGCGCCAATGATGAGCGCAGTATCGTCCGGTCGCAGCACCACGGGTTCCAGACCAAACACCACACATGACAGGGGCTCCAGCAGACACGCCTCGGCAAAGGACAGCCGGTCGGGCTTGGGGAAAAGATTGACGCGATGGACCCGGGCCGGAATCCGCACATATTCGGCATAGCCGCCCAGCACCATCGTCTCCATGAGCGACACGCACAGGTTTTCCTGCGCACGCTGACAGTAAAAACACTGGCCACAGGGACCGGTCGGGGCGACCATCACCGCGTCGCCCTCGCGGACGGACTGTACACGACTGCCGCGCGCAGCGACCGTGCCCGCATACTCGTGGCCGAAGCGCACCGGGGGCGGCCACTTGGGATGCCCACGCCGAAACGCCTTGAGGTCGGTGCCGCAGGTCAGCGCGGCGCCGATCTTGAGCACGATGTCGTCCTCTCCCGGCTCGGGGATAGCGGTGGGCTGAAAAGCCATCCGGCCCGGACCCAGCAGCATCATGGCCTGCATGTGTCCCTCGGGCAGCGGATCGGGAAGAGCGCGTGATGATGGCATGTGAGAGCGGACCGGGCCTCACCACAACAGCGGACGCACGTGGAAATGGTAGTGGTCCGGGATTTGACGCATGGTGTGATCAAAGGTCCATTTGGGAAATCGGCCGGTGTATTTCTGCTCGGCGACCAGATTGAGCGCCTGTTCCATGAAGCTGACCTCGGCCGGCGTAAGTTCCACCCGGTGTTCGGCCAGCACTGCAATCGGCACTTCACAAGCGTCACAGTCGAGAATGGTAAACTTCAGCGGTCGATGAAACTCGGCATACCAGGGGGTGTAGTGGGCCAGCTGGCACAGATCGCACACCCGACCCGACGGCATGGTCCCGACCGGGGGCGGCTGATAGTCGGCCGGCCGTTCAAATTTCCCGCTGGCCTGCTTGTCGGCTACCAGACGCCGGAGCTTTTCGATATAGGCCAACTCCTCGGCGCTCAGCTCGTCCGGTCGCTCCCCTCCGTCCGGGTCGGGCAGCACTCGAACCGCCGGCAGGCCCGACTCGCCGTCGAGGAGGACAAAATGCAACGGCTGGTGGAACTCAACCAGTAGAGAATCGGATGGCTGCACTGATGAACCGAACGAAAGCCAAGCCGGGCGGGCGGTCATGGGCAACGTCTCCTGTCGGCCTTCCCGGCTGTGAGGAAGGGCCGTAATGCGGGCATCTTACGAAGCCGGCCGGGCAATGGCAAGGCGCGGGCCGCCTAGAGTCCCGGCCATTTGCTGAACTCGGTATAGGTCCGGTCGGTCACGATTTTCCCGTCACGGCAGGTGAGCACAGCGCAAAAGGGCAGCTGCCAGTCTTCGCCCCGGTCCGGGTCGAGCAGCACGGCCTCAACAACCACAACGCTCCCGGTCGCGTGTCGCCGGTCAACCCGCATCCGACGTTTTGGGGCTGCTTCCATTACGTCTTGCTCAATCTGGAGCAACTGGGCGTGGCCGCGAACAAAGCCGTCGTTGACCGCGCAATCGGCCGCGTAGCAGTCAGACACAAGACGCCGGATGTCGGTGTTATAGGTTTCTTCCCACAGCTTGGCAAGGTCGATATTGCGCTGTTCCTCTGGTGTCATCGTTATTTCTCCATGTCTTGTTCAAGCCGGATTTCCCGCAGCAGCAGAAAGAGGGATAAGCCCAGGGATACGCCCACCGTACACGTTCCCACGACCGGCAGCCAGGCAAAGGCGCCAACTCTGAACTGGGCGGCTTGCCTGACCAGGAGCGGCAGGTCGAGGCCGTGGTCCACAAAGAGTAAACGTGTCCTCCAACCACATGAACATGTTGACACGTTTACTCTTTCAGCCAGGGAACGAGCTGCCAGAACGGCACGACTATGCCGAGCACGCAGCCCAGCGCGTAAAACGTCTTCATACGGACCGGACACAGGAGCGGGCCGGCTCCGGCCCGCTCCTGTCTGTCGGCTTGCTCCGAGCGCTTCAGTTCAGGTCGATGTGGTACAGCCGGGCGACGTTCTCGCGCACGATTTTTCGCCGCACATCGTCACCGACGCCCTGGAAGTTGCGGTCCACGGCCTGGCGCGAGCGAGGCCAGGTCGCCATCAGATGTGGGTAGTCGCTGGACCACATATAGTTATCGGTGCCAAACAGGTCGGCGTTACGTACGCCGACCTCGTCGTCAATAAAGGTGGCATAGACCTGGCGGCGGAAGTACTCGCTGGGCAGCAGGGAGAGCGTGGCACCGCTCCAGGTGCCCAGCTTGAGTGAACCCAGCTTATGGTGGGTCAGGTCGGCGCGGGCCAGGAAGTGCGGCAGCCAGCCGATATCGTTTTCGGCCGACACCAGCTTGAGATTGGGGAAGCGCTCCAGAACGCCGCCAAACACCAGCGCGGCAAAGGTCCGCTGCACCTCGTGGGGGATGCTCATCGCGCGCAGGAACAGGTTGGCGTCGTAGCGGCTCTCTTTGCCGTGGCCCGTGCCCAGGTGCAGGCTGAGCGGCATGTCCAGCGCCTGGGCTTCGGCCCAGAACGGATCGTAGCTGGCATCCGCATAGGTCTGACCTTCGGGTGGCGAGCACATGATCAGCGCGCCCCGCAGCCCGAGCTTGGCACACCGCCGTAACTCCTCGATACCGCGCTCGATGTCGAGCAGCGGAATCATCGCCAGCCCGAGGAGTTGTGTGGGCGCATAGCGGCACAGCTCTGCCAGCCAGTCGTTGTAGACGCGGAACAATTCCCGCTGAAAGGGCTCGTCGAGCAGGCCGAACAGGCGAAAGCCCAGGGTCGTATAAATGACCTCCGCCTCGACCCCGTCGAGCGCCATGTCTTTGAGCCGGGGGGCGGCGTCCCAGCCGCCGGCAATACCGTCGTCGTAGTTGGTGGCCTTTTGAAACTCGTTGTACTCGCTCGGGTCTTTGCCCGCAGCAAAGGCCAGCGAGGCCGGGCGCGGTTCCAGGCCCTCACACATGAACCACTCGCCGCTCAGCTTGCCCGGATTGGTCTCAACCCGCGGAGCCCGGTCACGAAAAGATTGCTGCATCCGCTCAACCCACAGATTGCGCGGCTCAATGACGTGCGAATCGGCCGATATCATCATCTCCTGCGCGGCCATCGGTGTCCCTCCTGAAAAAAGACCGGGGAATCGGGAAGGCCGACCGACCTCCCCGATTCCCCGGTTCGTGTTGAGCTATGAGGGTGGATCAGAGTTCGATGTTGTACAGCTTGGCTGCGGTGTCGTGCACGATCTTGCGCCGGTCGGTCTCGTCAAGCTCACTAAACGTTTTGTTAATGAAGTCTTGCGAGCGCGGCCAGGTGGCGGCGGTATGCGGGTAGTCCGAGGACCACATCGCGTTGTCCGGGCCGTACAGGTCGAGGGTGCGGATGAACAGCGGTTCGTTGATGAAGGTGGCGTAGACCTGGCGTCTGACGTAGTCGCTGGGCTTCATGCTCAGTTCTGCGGGCGTGCCCATCGAGCCCAGGCGACCATGGATCAGATCCATCCGCCACATGAAGTACGGTACCCAGGCCACATCGTTCTCGGCCGAGACGACCTTCAGCTTGGGAAAACGCTCCAGCACGCCGCCGAGTACGAACACGGCCAGCGAGCGCTCGACCTCGTGGTACAGTGTGGTCGCTTGCAGCGCCAAGTTCTTGCTGAAGAAGTCGATGCCGGTGCCCTTGCGGCCGGTCAGGATATGCAGCGACAGGGGCATGTTGAGATCGGACGCCGCAGCCCAAAACGGATCGTAGATGGGATCGCTATAGGGGTGATCGCCCGGCGGCTCGGCCCAGATCATAGCGCCCCGGATGCCTTTTTTGGCGCAGCGTTCAAGCTCTTTGGTGCCGGCCTGAATGTCTTCGAGCGTAATCAGACCCAGCGGCAGAAGGCGTTTGGGGTCGTGGCTGCAATATTCGGCGGCCCAGTCGTTGTAGGCCGAGAAACAGGCGGCCCGCAGTTCGACATCGTCGAGCATATACAGCGGCATGCCCATCGAGGTGTAGATCGCCTCGGCGATCACGCCGTCCCGGTCCTGATCCTTAATCCGGGCGGCCGGGTCCCAGACCGAGGCCGGCGCCTGATCCATGCCCTTTTTATTGTGCTCGGGCAGGTCAGCCGACGGCACGCCCGCGCCAAAGAAGGCTGCGACCGGGAAGGGCGAGATGTTTTCGCACACAAAATACTCGCCCGCTTTGCCGTTCAGGTCTTTGACGGTGTGGGGCGCCTTGTCCCGGAACTTCTTGTCCAGGCGTTCCTTCCACATGCTGGGCGGTTCGACAAAATGCGAATCCGCAGAAATAACACTGTAGTCTGCCATACGAGACCCTCCTTTAGGTTGTGTTTCCTGTTTATCTGGACCTGCCCCGTCCCCCCGCAGGTGTGTGCCGGCTTCCTCCCCGCCAGGGCCACGATACGCTTTTTTTCCCTCCCAGTGCAAGAGCCGAGGTCGTCCGCAGCATCAGGATTGCCGGACGGTCGGTGGGTCTGGTAAGCTCCTCCTGTCCCGCCCTGAGCCCCCGTAGCTCAGCCGGATAGAGCATCGGATTCCTAATCCGAGGGTCGTGCGTTCGAATCGCGCCGGGGGCATTTCTCATTACGCGGACTGTCGAGGAGAGGATCACTGCCACTATGGCAGGGCAGCCACCCTGTCCGAAATGTCTGGAGGCACGGTAAATAGGAAGGTCTTTCCACGCTTTGTTCGTATCAGGAGCCGTTTCTGGGCAAGCCCGAGCAGATCGGTCCGGGCAGTCTGATAGGTGACTCCATGGCTGACTCTGTGGGACTCAATGGTATAGCTCATGTCTGGGTGACGGAGTGCATACTCAAGGAAAGCGACCTGCCTATGATTGAAGACCGATGATCTGAGCAGTCTCTCAGTGTCCTGGATTTCCCTCGTTTTCCTGTCCAGGTAGGCATGCAGCTCTTCGATTCCCCGCTCAATAACAGTCAGCTGAAAAAGGATAAAGTAGGTCAGATCGTTCTCGTCAGTCTCGGTATACAGGAATGAGCGAGCATAGCGTATCGGAGCCTTGTGGATAATGCTGGATATGGAGACAAACTCGAACAGCCAGAATCCCTGCGACAGGACTGACCAATAGAATAAGGCGCGCGCGGTGCGCCCATTCCCGTCAATGAAGGGATGGTCGTAGGCAAGCCAGAAATGCAGGATAATCGCCTTGAGAAACGGATGCAAAAAGGCTCCGGTTTGCTCCTCATTGGCAAATTGACACAGCAAATCCATGCGCTGCGATAGCTGGTGAGCAGGAGGTGGCACATGTAAGACAGTGTCATCACGGTCGTCATAAACTTTGATGTTGTCGTCCGGAGTCCTCACATAGTTCCGCTCAGCCCCTTCAGACAAGGTCCCCTCAGTAATTGTTCGGTGCAGAGTAAAGATCAGCTCAGGAGTCAATGGCTTGTTTTTCGATCGGCTGATGAGCTGAATTGCGCGGTAATTGTTCAAGATCATCCGTTCGCTACGGTCCACAGGCTCTCGACCAGAGCGAATCATGGCCTTCGCCACTTCCCGTGTCGTCGAAGCGCCTTCAAGCTGACTTGAGGTGATGGCTTCTTCAACAAGCGAACGCTGGACATAGCGCTCTTTTGTAGCAGGATTCGTTATCTGTTCGCTGGTGGAGATGTGACCGCTCGCATCGCGGTCTATGGCGTGCAACTTCTCAAGGACTGGATCAGCTAGCATGTAGCAGAAAGGATGACTGTCTGACGTCCTGAGAGGGACTTCTCGTCTGATCTGAGAACGGGCGAACTTTACACCGGCCCAAAATTCCTGTGGCGTAAGATCTCCAGGAGGTGGAAGATGTTTCAGCTTTGCCCAATGTCGATATTTACCGTCCGGGGCGGGGCCGACAATCCCTCGGGATAGGATTTCCGCGAATCGCCGCATGCGATCAGGGTTCTTCAACCCCGCAACAATATCGGACAAGCTTGGAGGGCATTCAGGGATCTTCATAGCCACAGCCTGAATACTAATTTTCTACTAATGAATGTCAAATTAGTATTACCACCTTACCGACCATGACAAAATACTAATTCTCTTCTGATTAGTACCAAATTTTAAGGTATTTGAAAGGCATCGCCCAAGATGCCTTGTGGATTGATCTGCTCCAGGCTGAGGACAGGCTTTGAGGATTCGGGCCTGGGCTAGATTCCCAAGGCGTCATGGGTTTTCAGCCGATACGCCCGGGCGGCCGTGTCATGGAACAGGGCCAGCCGTTCGTCGGCCGAGAAGTCGTGGGTGATGCGTTTGAACGCATTCCACAGCACGACGTAGGAACATGACGTTTTATCGACCGGGAAGTTGCTCTCAAACATGCACCGCTCGACCCCGAACTGCTCGATGCAGAACAGGTAGTAGGGGCCGAGGGCCTGGGCCAACTCGGCCGAGGTCGGCGGGGTGTCGTGTTTATGCCAGCCGAAGCCGCTCATCGGCATGGTCAGGCCACCGAGCTTGACCACGACGTTGGGGCAGGTCGCCAACTCCGCCATACCCCGTTTCCAGTCCTGAAAGACGGCGTCGCGCTGTCCTGCGTACGGACCAATGCCAAGCGGTCCGCCGACATGGTCGAGAATGATCGTGCCGTCCGGGCAAGCCCGCGCCAGGTCGACCAACTCCATGAGCTGGGTGTGGTACAGCCAGGCGTCAAGGCTCAGGCCCAGCCGGTGCAGACAGGCCAGCCCGGTGCGAAATGTGGTTTCCAGCATCAGCCCTTTGGACGCGCCCGTGTGGGCGTTCCGAATGTCGGGGCTGGCGTGCCAGCTGGCCGCATGCCGGATCCCCCGGAAGCGGTTGGGGCTGGCCGCCAGGTGCGCCTCAAGAACCGCCTGCACCCCGTCGCCCAAAGAGAGATCGGCAAAGCCGACAATCCCGCTGCACGCGGCCATCGGTCCATAGTTGCCGCTGGCGCTCTGGGCGGCGATGCCCTGGACAAACTCGGTCTCACCGACGGGTTTCAGCTCGGGCGGACCGTCTTTACGGTACATCGACAGACACTCGACAAAAACGGTCTGCACGACCGTGTGACCGCTGTCGGTGTCGTGCAACAACTCGTCAAGCAGATAGCGGTTGCCGGGATGATCCCACAGATGATGGTGCGGGTCACAGATGGGCAGCTCGGGGTCGAGGGCGACCTCAGCCCCTGCCGTGTCATGCTCGTCTGCCATATTCCCTCCTGCAAATCGTGGTCTATTCGTCTTCGTAGGCCTCGGCCAACAGATCGACCGTATGCACGGCGTCAACCGCCAGGCCGCGTTGCTGCAAGCCGGCTCGAATCTGCATCAGGCAGCCGGGGTTGCCCATCACCACGGTCTCGGCTTCGGTGCGCTCGATGTTGTCGATTTTGCGCCGCATGAGCCGCTCGGCCATCTCGGGCTCGGTAATGTTATACGTGCCGGCACTGCCGCAGCACCAGTCCGACTCGGGCAGTTCGGTGAGCCGCAGGCCCGGAATCCTTGCCAACAGGGCGCGCGGTTGGGCGCGTACCTGCTGGCCGTGGGCCAGGTGACAGGCGTCATGATAGGCAACGGTTTTGTTCAGGGGCCTGGTCGGCGTGGTCGGCTCGATCTCGGCCAAGAACTCCGACACGTCTTTCATCTTGGCCGCCAACTGCTCGGCCCGCTCACGGTATACCGGGTCGTCCTTCAACAGCTCGTCATACTCCTTCATCATTGCCCCGCAGCCGGACGCATTGATGATCAGGGCGTCGATGTCAAGCTCGCTGAAGACCTCGATGTTGCGCCGTGCCAGGGCCAGGGCCTCGTATCTATTACCGTTGTGCAGCAACAAGGCTCCGCAGCAGGCCTGGCTTTTGGGCACCAGCACCTCGCAGCCGTTATGGCGCAGCACTTTGACGGTGGCCTGATTGGTCGTCCCAAACAGCTCGGGCATGACACAGCCGGACAGCATGGCCACCCGGTAGCGCCTGTCCCCGACTGGGATGTAGCGCTCGTGCAGAACCACCGAGGACAGCCGGCCCCGGTCGGGAATGAGGCCACACTGCGCCCGCAGGCGGGCGGGCAGCCAGGCGGCCCGGGCCAGACGGCCAAGCCCCAACAGGGCGCCGAGTTTGAGCAGCCAGGCAAACAGGCGCATGCCGACCGGGTTGGGGAAAATCGCGTCAATAGCCCGACGGGTCAGGCGTTCGTACAGCGGCCGGGCGTAGTGCTGCTCGATATACGGCCGGGCGCCTTCGATCAGCGCCCCATACTGGACCCCGGACGGACAGGCCGTCTCGCACGCCCGACAGCCCAGGCACAGGTCGAGGTGGCGCACGACTTCCGGGTCCAGGTCGAAACGGCCCTCTTGCAGCGCCCGCAGGGTCAGAATCCGGCCCCGCGGCGAGTCCATCTCGGTTCCCAACTCCGCATAGGTCGGGCAAAACGGCAGGCACAGCCCGCAGTGCACGCAGTCGAAGAACTTCTCGTGGTCAACAAATTCATTGGCTGGCATACGCGGCCTATATTCCTCCGACAAAGCGGCCGGGGTTCAGCACCTGCTGAGGGTCGAAGCTGTCTTTGAGCTTTTTCATCAGCGCGAAGGCGCCGCCGCTCGGCCCCCACACATCAAGCCGGTCCTTGAGGGCGGGGTCAATCTGTTCGACGACGATATAGCCGTGCATTTTTTTGACCAGGATACGCAGCCAGTCGAGCAGGGAGACGAACTGCTCGGGCGGGGCGCCGTCCAGGAGCGCAAAGCGGCTGTACACAATGCCATTCCCGGCCCGAGCCTGAAACCGGACGGTCAGGCCGCGCAGACCGACCTCTTCCTCGACCCGGGCACAGAACTCAGCCACCCGGTCCGGTAGCAGACTGGTCTTGCACCGCAACAGCGTAGACGATTTGCTCAGAAGGCCATCCTCATCCACGCTGCCGGCCGGGCCGCTGACCGGAAAGTCACGCAGGGCGAGGGTCAGCGCGTGGGCGGCTTGGCCTTCGATGTGTTCGAGGCGACATCCGGCCGGGCCGGCCAACTCGCTCAGGCATCGGCGCTGATAGTCCACCTCCTGAGCCACACCGGCCAGGCCAACAGTCAGTCGAAAGCCGCTCGGAGCCTCGGCTGGGTGTACGGGATCGCCGTTGCTCAGCTCCAAAAAGAAGGGCTGCAGCGCGGCGACCTGTTGCAGGGCGAACTGCATGGCCTGATCGGCCGAGGGGAAATGCAGCATCAGCACGGCCTGGGCCTCGGGCCGGGGACGGATCTTGAAGGTCGCCTCAGCAATCACCCCCAGGGTCCCGAACGACCCGCAGTAGAGTTTGGCCACATCATAGCCGGCCACGTTTTTGACCACCCGCCCGCCGCCTTTGACGACGGAACCATCCGGCCGGACAACGCGCAGACCGATCAGAAAGTCGCGGACCGTGCCCTGTGACAGACGTGCCGGGCCGTTCAGATTGGTGGCGATCAGGCCGCCGACCGTGACCCGGTCCGGGCTGGGCGGGTCGAGTGGCAGCCACTGACCGTTCTCGCCCAGGACGGCCTGGAGCTGCGACACCGGCATGCCAGCCTCGACCGTGACCGTCATATCGGTCGGTTGGTAATCGACCAGGCTGTTCAGCCGGTCCAGACACAGGGCCACATCGTAGCGCCGGGGCCGACCGCCCAGGTGCAAAAACGCGCCGAGGCCGACCGGGGCGACCGCGAGTTTGTGCTCGCCGGCGCGGCGCAGGGTGTCTGAGACCTGCTCAAACGAGGTCGCAAACACCACCTCCTGCGGCTCCGTGCCGTCAATCGCAAACCGCGCCCTGTCCGTCACAGGCAAGCGTGATCTCCTTATTGATCTCTTTACAGCGGGACTTGGCGACGCGGCGCCCTCACGTCAATACAGCCCGTCCCGGGTGTGGGAATGATTTTGTGCGGATTACACCGGTTGTCGGGGTTGAACACCGCCCGCAACTCGGTCATGCACAGCAGGTCTTCGGGACTGAAGATCAGCGGCATTTGGCCGCGCTTCTCAACGCCGATGCCGTGCTCGCCAGTCAGGCTGCCGCCCAGATCGACACACGCCTTGAGGATCTCCTGGCCGGCCTGGACCACCCGCTCGGCCTCGCCCGGATTACGCTCGTCATACATCAGAATGGGATGGATGTTGCCGTCTCCGGCGTGAAAGACGTTGGCAATGCGCAGGTTGTACTTTTCGGCTACTGCGGCAATCGTGCGCAGGATATCCGCCACCTTGGTACGCGGCACCACGCCGTCCTGGGTGCAGTAATTCGGGGCCAGGCGGCCCACCGCGCCAAACGCCCGCTTACGGCTCGTCCACAGCGCCGTGCGCTCGGCATCGTCGGCAGCTACCCGGACTTCGCGGGCGCTGTTGTGCTGGCAGATGTCGAGAATCTTGCGCGTCTGGGGCTCAAGGCCGGCCTCCAGACCGTCCAGTTCAATAATCAGCACCGCCCCGGCATCAGTCGGAAAACCAAAGTGAAAGGCGGCTTCAACGGCCTGAATAATCAGCCGGTCCATCATTTCCAGCGCCGCCGGTACAATCCCTGCGGCAATAATGTCGGATACGGTCTGGGTTGCCTGATGGACAGATTCGAACACCCCGAGAAAGGTGCGGTAGGCCTGGGGTTGGCGGGTCAGACGCAGCGTCGCCTCGGTCACCAGGCCAAAGGTCCCCTCGGCGCCAATGGTCACGCCGCGCAGATCGTAGCCCGGCACGTCTTCGACCGCCCCGCCAAGCGTCACCACCTCCCCGTCCGGCAGCACCAACTCGAGGCCCAGCACGTGGTTGGTCGTCACCCCATATTTCAGAGTGTGGGGTCCGCCCGAGTTCTCGGCCACATTGCCGCCGATGGTGCACGCCTGCTGGCTCGACGGATCGGGCGCGTAGTGCAGGCCGTCGTTTTTGACCGCATTGCTGACCCACAGGTTGACCACCCCGGCTTCGGCGACAACATAGCGGTTGGTCAGGTCGATGTGCTTGATGGTGTTCAGACGGCTGGTGCCGATCATGACCGGTGCCTCAACCGGCAGACAGCCCCCGCTCAAACCGGTCCCCGCCCCGCGGGGCACAAAGGCGATGTTCTCCTCGTGCAGGAAGCTGACGACAGCAGCCGTCTCCTGGGTCGAGCGCGGCAGCACGACCACCTCGGGAACCGACTTCTCCAGGGTATAGCCGTCACACTCATAGGTCGCCAAGGCTCGCGTGTTGACCACCACGCCGTCGGCACCCACCATCTCGCCCAGACGCTCAACAAAGGGAATCGTGACCTCATTCCATGCTGATCTGTTATCACGGTTCCCTTTGATCGTACTCGCATTCATACGCTGTCCTTCCCGGGGAAGCCCTCAATCGCTTGACCGGGCATTCTGGCCGCCAGGGGAGAGAAATGCAAGGACACGCGTCGGGAGGAGCGGTTCAGCCCCGGAGCCCTCCGGCGACGTTGACATGCCGCCCGGAGTTGAGTACAGCGCATCAGGGACTGGGAGAAGCAGGCGGAACGCAGACGGGAGACGCGCCGCAAGATTCTGGCGGGGGCAATGGTGCTGGACCGGGTCGCGCGTGGAGATTTGTCGGAGAAGCTGTTCAAGGCTGATATGGATCGCTTCCTGGACCGGGACCAGGATCGGACGCTGTTTGAGCTACCGCCCAAAACGACACAACGAAGAGACAAGATTGAAAAACAAGCGGCCAACACTTAGTCTTTTAGCTAGGCATATGCGGCCAAAAGGGCCAAGCCGATCGTAGGTGAAACGGCTGCGCGGCCAAAGATTGTTCAGCGCGCGGAGAGGACGAGCGCCGGCTTACGCCGTGCGCCGCAACAGCTCGGCTAACACTTCGCCCTGGCGTTCGAGCGCCTGGCCCTGCTGCATGAAGGCTTGGGTCATGGCCTCGCCCTGGCGTTCAAGTGCCCGGCCTTGCTGCCGGAGGCCCTGGAGGGCTTCGGTCATCATTTCGCCCTGCTGCCGGAGGCCCTTGCCCAGCTCGTCAATCTCTCGATCTCGCCGCGCGCCAGCTTCCCCCATCCGCTTCAAGCCCACAAGGATCGCAAACAGCCCCAGGCCGCTGATGCCAAGCTGGGTAATCTCCACCCAACTCGTGCTACCAGCGGCCGCGGCCTGGACTTGCAACGCTGCGACGGCCTCCCGCGCCAACTGTACAAGTTCAGCATCCATCCTGTCCTCTCTACCAAAAAGCCAAGGATTTTCCCCCTCTCACTTTTGCCCGGAGGGGGGACTGTCAGCCGTCCGCCTGCGGCCGGCGGCGAATCATGCGCTTGACCGTATAGCGCAGCAAGACTTCATCCGTGGTGTTCACCACCTGCTGCTCAAAGGTGACGACGCCCCGGTCGGGCTTGCTCGTTTCCCGCTTGGAGACGACCCTGATCTTGACCCGGACCGTATCCCCGCAGCGTAGCGGCGCTGGCACCTGCATGTCTTCGATGCCCAGCAGAGCCAGGCCGCCCCGGGCCAGGCCAGCCTGAATCATCAGGCCCTCTGACAGCCCAAAGGTGAACGCGCCCGGAGCAATCCGGCTGCCAAACAGGCTCTGCTGCTTGACAAATTCCATGTCGATGAACAGCGGCTCGGTGAAGCCAAACAGGTTGACGAAGGTAACGATGTCGGTCTCCGTCACCGTCCGGGCGGCGGTCTCGTACTCGGCCCCGGGCTCGTACTCTTCATAATACTCGACGGCCATGGCTCCTCCTTCCCGCGCCGCAAGTGTTATGGCTTCCGGGGGGGAAGTCAAGCATTTGTTTCACCGGGACTCATCGTATACAGTGCTCCGGTGAAAAATAACGATGGACGAGGATAACTTCGATATCTGAAGACAGAGCCTGAATTTTTCACCGTTCTGAAATGATATTTTCGAGGGATTCGGTTATGGAGAGATTGAAGCCTACTACAGATCGCTGAATATCGTGATGAACTTCACAGGCGATAAACTGTTCGCAATGGACTGATGGTTTCTCCCCTCTGAAATCGTCAACGAAAGCGGACCGTTTCGACTGGAGGCATACCCGTATGGCTATTCCGGTAAGCCCCTCAACTGCTCCCAACACGGATGATTCTCCGTCTGAGGCTCACCCACTTCCGCTGGAGAATGGCGACCGACTCACCCGGCAAGAGTTTGAACGGCGGTATGCCGCTCGGACGGATATCAAAAGGGCGGAATTAGTTGAGGGAGTCGTCTATATGCCGTCACCCGTACACTTTGCCGGTCACGGAGAACCTCACGTCGCAATGCTGACCTGGCTGGGGACCTACTGTGCCTTCACCCCAGGGGTTCGGGCCGCCGATAACGCTACGATTCGTCTGGATTTGGACAATGAGCCTCAACCCGACGCGCTGTTGCGCATTGAACCGCAAGTCGGCGGTCGCTCTCGCTTAACTGAGGACGACTACGTTGAGGGAGCACCAGAGCTGATTATTGAAATTGCCGCCAGTAGTGCGGCCTACGACCTGCATGACAAGCTGCGTGTCTACCGACGCAACGGCGTGCAAGAATATCTGGTGTGGCGGGTGTACGAGAGACAGGTCGACTGGTTTGTCTTGATGGACGATGAATACAGACCGCTGACGCCAGATACATCCCGCCTGCTCCATAGTCGGCTCTTCCCCGGCCTGCGTCTCGCTGTTGATGCGTTACTGGATGGGGATATTGCTCGGGTATTGGCTGAGCTACAACACGGCGTTGGTACTCCCGAGCATGCCAAGTTTGTCGAGAGTTTACAAGCAACTTCGTAGGAAGAAAATCAAACACAAGGCACTTCTGGCGGGAGTTGACAAAAACACCCGGCTGCCGCTTATTACAGCCTATGAAAAAACGTGTTGCTGTGGTCGGAGCCACGGGCATTGCCGGACAACAATTTCTGGTTGCCCTCGAGAATCATCCCTGGTTTGAGGTCGGCCTGCTGGCCGCCTCACAGCGGTCGGCGGGAAAAACCTATGCCGAGGCGATTCGGGATCCCAAGACCGGCGCTCGGCAGTGGTGGTGCCAGGAAGAGCCGCCACAACAGATGCTGTCGCTGGTGGTCCACGAGGCGGCGACGGTCAATCTGAGCGGCATTGATCTGGTCTTCTCGGCTGTCGAGTCCGGCCCGGCCCGGGAACTCGAACCGCTGTACGCCGCCACCACGCCGGTCGTCAGTACTGCTTCGGCCTTCCGCTATGAGGCGGACGTGCCGCTCCTGATCCCGGGTCTCAACCTCGACCATATCCATCTGATCGACACCCAGCGGAAAAACCGCGGCTGGCAGGGTTATATTGCGACCCAACCCAACTGCACCACGATCGGCCTAGCGATTACGCTCAAACCCCTGTTCGACACCTTCGGCCTGCAAACAGTCATCATGACCTCGATGCAGGGTCTGTCTGGAGCCGGGCGCTCACCCGGCGTCATCGGGCTGGATGTGGTGGATAACATTATCCCCTTCATCTCGGGTGAAGAGGAAAAGGTGGAAAAAGAAGCCCAGAAGATCCTGGGCCGCCTGTCGGCCGGTGCCATCACGCCGGCGGATTTTTCGGTCAGCGCCACCTGCACCCGGGTGGCCGTGCTGGAGGGCCATACTGAATCGGTCCTGGCCGTGATGGACAAGCCGTGCTCGGTTGACGACGCGCGGGCGGCCATGATCGCCTTTGGCCAGGAGTTCAGCCGTCTCGGCCTGCCTTCGGCGCCCAAGCACATGATTATCGTTCACGACGATCCGTTCCGGCCTCAGCCCCGCCTGGACCGCGACGCCGAAGACGGCATGGCGACCTCAGCCGGCCGGTTTCGGGCCGACAGCGCCCTGGACAACGGAGTCAAATACCTGCTGGTCAGCCATAATACCAAAATGGGGGCGGCCAAGGGGGCAGTATTGATGGCCGAGTATCTCTACCAGCAGGGCTATGTCTAAGATTTCTGGTTGTTGAGCACACAAGGTCAAATTTCAGAAGTTCTTTTTTCAAACTTTTGCGTTTTGACCTTTGCCTTTTGACTTTCCTTCCTCTCCCCCATGCCGCCAGCCTACCAACCCGCAGACCTGCCTCCCAAGGTGGCCGGCTTCTGGCAGCTGGCCGGACCCGGCGCGGTCCTGGTCGGCCTGTCGATTGGGGCCGGCGAGCTGATCGTCTGGCCGCGCAATACCGCCCAGTTCGGTGCCAGTATGACCTGGGCGGCCGTGCTGGGGGTGTTTGTTCAGCTGTGGATCAACTGCGAGGTCGGCCGCTATACCCTGGCCACAGGCGAGAGTATTTACGGCGGCTTTGCGCGGATATCGCGCCACTTTGCCTGGATCTTCCTGGCGCTGAATGTGTGCAGCTGGATTCTGCCCGGCTGGGCGCGGGCGTGTGGCGGGGCGCTCAAAGTTCTGATTGTCGGCCCCCAGGGCTGGGGAGATCCCTGGATGTGGACGACGATTACCTTTGTCGGGGTGGCCTTGGTGCTGTTTGGGCCAAAGCGGGTGTACGCCTCGCTGGAGCATACGGTTGAAGTCCTGGTGGTGCTGATTACCCTGGGGCTGGTTGCGCTGGCGTTGTCGGTCGGAGATGCGGCGACCTGGAAAGACCTGGGCCGGGGCATCCTGAACATTCCCTACAAAGACCCCGATATGGCCTTGTACGCCTTGTTCTCTTCTGTCGTGTTCGCCGGGGCCGGGGGCACCGCCAATCTGTTCTTCTCCTTCTATATCCGTGACAAAGGCTGGGGGATGGGCAGCCTAGTGCCGAAAGTACTCAACCCGCTGCGCCAGCGTCAGGAAGCAACGGCCGAGCACGCGTTTCGGGTCACCACCGACGCTGACAATATGCAGCGTTGGCGAGCCTGGTTTCGGCATCTGCAGCTCGACCAGGTGCTCTTTTTCTGGCTGCTGAACACCTTCACGATTCTGCTGTTTATCTATGGGGCGCTGGCCGTGCTTCATCCCCGCGGCATTGTTCCCAACCAGGAGCTGCTGGTGTGGCAGGAAGCGGAAATGCTGGGCAGTTTGTGGGGCTCGTTCGGGAGGCTGGTGTTTCTGCTGGTCGGCACCGCGTGTCTGTTCAGTACCCAGCTGACCCTGATTGATGGGGTCGCCCGCTCGTGCGCGGATATTCTGCATACCAACTACGCCTGGGCGCAGAAAAAACCGCTCAGCTGGTGGTACGGCACGATCGCCGTGGCCTGGATTGTGGTCGGTATCGTGCTGACCTATGTCTACGAGAGCCTGCCGCCTATCCTGTTCCTGCTGGGGTCGGCCTTTTTCGGCGGGATTGCCATGGCCATCTATACGCCGCTGGCCCTGGTCCTGAATCGCACCCGGCTGCCAGCCGAACTGCGACCCGGTCCGGTGCGCTGTGCGCTGCTTGGAGTGATCAGCGCCTTCTATATCGTGTTTGCGCTGGTCTCGGTTGGGGTGCTGGTGCAGCACCTGTTGGTTTAGGCTGCTCTCCAAAACAAAACGGGCGACCCGCAGGTCGCCCGTAGTCACAGTTGAACGCCAAAAAGAGGAAACGTGTCCTCTTTCTTAGACGCTGCCCGACAGGGTAAACGCGATCACCAGGGCGTAAATCGCCAGCGCTTCCATGAAAGCGATACCGATGATCATCGGCGTCTGAATCCGGTCGGCCGAGCTCGGGTTGCGACCGATGGACTCCATCGCCGCCGCAACGGCCCGACCCTGGCCCAGACCCGCGCCCACCGCAGCAATGCCGATCGCCAGGCCGGCGGCCAGAGCAATCATGCCACGCGAGGTGTCGCCCCCATCCGCGGCGAGTGCCGTACCGCTCGTTGCGAGCAGCATCAGCAGAGCAAACGCCCCAGTCAACCATACTTTCTTCATACCTCTACTCCTTTCTTGCCTCCCAACGGCAGAGACCTGGGCACGCCTCTCTTGTCCTCTCCACCCGTCCTCGCCCCTCGGCCCTGGGATGGCTGTTGGGTATGCTGTTTTTTCCCCTTCCGTCCTAGTGATGCTCGTCATGGGCCACGGCCAGCGACACGTACACCAGACTGAGCAGGGTGAACACAAAGGCCTGGACCAGGGACACAAACGCCCCGAGGCCATAGAACACGACCGGGACACCGACCTTGGTCAGATCGGTGAAGATCTCCAGCACCACATGGTCGCCGGTCATATTGCCGAACAGGCGCAGGCCCAGGGAAAAGGGCCGGACAAAATTGTCAATCAACTCCAGCGGCACCATCAGAAAGCCGAGCCACCAGATCGGCCCCACGAAGTGCTTCAAGTAGGCCAGGCCCTGTTCGCGAAAGGCGAAGAAATTGTATGCCGTGAACGACAATATGCCCAGGGCGAGGGTGACGTTGAAGTTGCTCGTCGGCGGCAAAAAGCCCGGCACCAGACCGCTCAGATTGGCAGCCAGAATGAAGAGAAAAAAGCAGCCGTAGAGAGGCACATAGCGCCGCGCCCGGTGTCCCAGGATGCCCTCGGCCATACCCGACACGCCTTCGACCAGCAACTCGGCCATGTTACGCAGGCTGAGCGAATCATCCGGGATATTGGGGTCTGGGGCAGCCTCCATCTGTCGCTTGGCCCGGTAGGCCAGGAAAATAAGCACACCGGTAATCAGGAGGGAGGTCGCAATATGCCCGGGGAGAATATTCAGTCCGGGAATGGCGGAGACCCAGGTAAAAGGGTGGTGTTCCAT
The DNA here is from genome assembly GCA_012271025.1 of Deltaproteobacteria bacterium. The sequence goes on from JAAXHF010000105.1 coordinate 25,578, forward strand.
TAGCGCTTTTCCACCAGATCTTGGATTTCGGTTCGCGGTTCGGACAGGCCAACTATCACGCAGGCCAACAGCAGTAAAGACACCCCAACCGCAAAGCTCTGTCCGTGGACCGGGTAGCGCAACAGCAGGGCGCTCAATAATCCCAGAAACAACAGAGTCTTGGCCACAAACCAGACAGCCGCGCGAGAGCGACCGGGCCCACCCTGGGAGGGGGCCGACAGCAGGCTGCGGACGAGCTTTTTGAGCAACCAGAAATTGCCGTGCATGACGATGCCGCCCAGCAGGAGGCTCAGCCCATGCCCATATCCGAGCAGCCAGCTCGACCCGGCCCCCAAGCCGACCAGCACGAGGTTCAGCCGCTCAATCTTTTCTATCGTGGTGGGGCTGGTCTGCATGCGACAGGTGCTGGAGGACCACAATCAGACGGTACAGCGCTCCGGCCATCCCACCGACCGCGCCAAGAACCAGCAACACGGGGGCCGTTCCCCACAGGCTGTCGAGGTAGCGCCCGAGGAAAATGCCGGCCAGCACCGCCCCGGCAAACTCAAAGCCCAGGGCGCCATATCTGCCGTAGGTCAGGAGTGTGGTGGTGTGGGCCATACCAATCACGAGCCGAGTTGCTGCATGACTTCTGTGGCGGCAAAGATGGTTTCGTCGATCTCGGCCTCGCCGTGGGCCAGGGACACAAAGGCCGCCTCGAACTGGGAGGGCGGGAGATACATGCCACGTTCGAGCATGCCATGAAAATAGCGGGCAAACATCGCCGTGTCGCAGCTGACGGCGCTGGTGTAATCGCGGACCTGCTCAACGCCAAAGAAGACGGTGATCATTGAGCCGAGCTGGTTGACGTAGGCCTGTACCCCGGCGTCGTGAATGGCCCGGCGGAGTCCCTCCGCCAGGCGGCTGCCGAGTTCATTGAGGCGCGCGTACGCGCCCGGGGCGTTCATGAGCTTGAGCGTTTCAATACCGGCCGTGACCGCCAAGGGGTTTCCCGACAGGGTCCCGGCCTGGTAGACCGGTCCGAGCGGGGCGAGACAGTCCATGATGTCCCGCCGACCACCGACTGCGGCCAGCGGCAGACCGCCGCCGATCACCTTGCCGAAACAGCTCAGATCGGGGTCTATCCCGTACAGTTCCTGGGCGCCGCCCCGCGCCAGGCGAAACCCGCTCATGACCTCATCGAAAATGAGCACTACCCCGGCCTCGACGGTCAGGCGTCGCAGCTCGGCCAGGAAATTCGGATCGGGCAACACCACGCCCATGTTGCCGGGGACGGGTTCGATAATGATCGCGGCAACCGTGTCGGGGTTGGCACTGAGTTGGGCTTCAACGCTGGCCAGATTATTGTACTCGGCGATCAGGGTTTGGCTGGCAAAGGCTTCGGGCACGCCTTTGCTATCGGGCAGACTCAGGGTCAGGGCACCCGACCCGGCTCGGACCAGCAGGGCGTCGGTATGGCCGTGGTAACAGCCGGCGAACTTGATGATCTTGGTCCGTTCCGTATAGCCCCTGGCAATCCGCAGGGCCGTCATCGTTGCCTCGGTTCCGGACGAGGTCAGGCGGACCGTGTCAACTGCGGGAACGGCATCAACAACCATCCGCGCCAACTCAATCTCTTTGGCGGTCGGCGCACCGAAGCTTGTCCCGCGTTTGACCGCGTCCTCAAGGGCGCGCACGACCTGAGGGTGGGCATGGCCGGCAATCAGCGGGCCCCACGAGCCGATATAGTCGATGTACTCCTTGCCATCCGCGTCAACCACCCGACAGCCACGACCGCGCTGGATAAAGCGCGGTGTGCCGTCTACCGCGCGCCAGGCGCGCACCGGACTGTTGACTCCGCCAGGTATGATTTCCTGGGCTTGGCGAAAAAGCTTATCTGACGTGGACATAGCGCGTTTTCTGACCTCACGATGGGTTATCCCGTGCTAGCACCGGCCGCCTGGCGCGTCAAGGTAAAAAAATATTGTGCTGGAAAATCAGTGACTTTCCAGAGCCTGATATCGCGTTCCTTGTATTTCTCATCAAAAACGTCTACACACCGTAGTGCGACTGCGACACCGGACGCACTCTCTTTTTCTCGAACAGATATGCTGTAACAGATGGTCTTCTCCTTTGCTTCGCATCCCTATGGCTTCTTGGGCCAGGTTCCGCTGGGATGGAGGAAAAGAAGAGGGGGGAGAAGTGTGTGGAAAAGTCTGTGGAAAGGGTGGAAAAATCCTTTTTGGAATGAGGATTTAGTGAGTTATTCACAGGTGTGGATAACTCGCCGGAAGACCTGGGACGAGTATGTGGTATGGATCGGGTGTGGGAAAACGTACTGGACGTTGTTGAGGAAAAGATTGGGAAGACCAACACCGAGACCTGGCTGAAGCCGGCCCGTCCGATTGGACTGCGAGGAGACACTTTTCACCTGGAAGTGCCAAGTCCGCTTTTCCGGGAATGGCTCCTCAACAATCTTCTCGAACCGCTCGAAGCCTCGCTGGCCTCTGTCCTCGGCCAGACGGCACAGGTTGCGATCCACGTTCGCAGCGGTCAGCAGGGCGAGTTGTTTCCGGCCGACGACGCATCGCCCCAGGCTGCGGATCAAGACGCAGCCACCAAGCGCCGCTCCAAGCCGGCTTCCAAACCGCAGGGATCCCCCAAAAGCAAAGCTCGGCCGACCAAGAAAAGCGGGCTGTTGCAGAGCTTTACCTTTGCCAACTTTGTCGTCGGAGGCGGCAATCAGTTCGCCCATGCCGCAGCCCGGGCGGTGGCCGATCATCCCGGTAATCACTACAATCCGCTGTTCATCTACGGCGGAGTAGGGCTGGGGAAAACCCACCTGATCAATGCCATCGGACATGAAAGCCTCGTCAGGCAGGGCCGTAGCGGCGTATTTTATCTGTCCTCCGAGTCCTTTACCAATGAGCTGATTTCGCACATCCGTCGGGACCGCATGGACGACTTCAAAAACAAGTTCCGCCAAGCCGACGTGCTGATTGTCGATGACGTCCAGTTCATGTCTGGGCGAGAGCGCACCCAGGAGGAATTCTTCCATACCTTCAACACCTTACACGAGTCACACAAACAAATTGTGATCACTTCAGACAAATTTCCGAATGAGATTCAGGGGCTGGAAGAACGGCTGCGCAACCGGTTCGAATCGGGTCTGATTACCGACATTCAACCGCCCGACCTGGAAACCCGAGTGGCGATTCTGCAAAAAAAGGCTCAGGCCCGCAAAATCCAGATTTCGTCCGAGGTCGCGCTGTTCATTGCCTCAAACGTCACTGCTAACGTGCGCGAGCTGGAAGGCGGTCTCAATCGACTCGGCGCCCTGTCAAGCATGAATGCAACACCGATTACCGTCGATTTTGCCCGTCAGGTGTTACACAACTTGGTCAAGGAGAAGGGCCCCAAGGTCACAATCGAAATGGTCCAGCAGGCCATTGCCAAATACTTCGGCATCCGGGTCAATGACCTGATCTCCAAAAAACGGACCAAACTGGTGGCTTTCCCACGCCAGGTCTCCATGTACCTGTGCCGCAAGCTGGCGAATGCCTCCTATCCAACGATTGGCATTCGATTTGGCGGCAAAGATCACACCACCGCCTTATACGCCTGCAATACAATCGAAAAACGGCTCAAACACGACGAAGAACTCCGCGCCATCCTGGACCGGATTGAAAGCACGATCTACAGCCAGCACGTCAAGGACCAGCCCTGATGCCCAATCTGAATCTCACTCTCAGCCGCCTGAACAATGCCTCATCCTGTGGATAAGCTTGTGAATAACCTGTGAATAACCTGTGGATAACCTGTGGATAACTCGGGAT
>JAAXHF010000619.1 GCA_012271025.1 Deltaproteobacteria bacterium
AGGAGAATGCCGACCACCACCAGCACACCGTCTTGCAGGGCATCAACGACGTTTTCAATCGCCACGGCAATAAAGTCAGCCTGGCGGAAGATATGGGCGTTCAGGCGCATGCCGTCCGGCAGGCTGCGCTGGATGGCGGCCAGGGTCGTGTCCAGGGTCTGGGTCAAGCTCAGGGTATTTGCCCCGGGCTGTTTGTGGAGACTGAGAATCACGGCCAGCTTGCCCTGAACGGCTCCTTCACCGCGTTTCAGCGCTGGCCCGACCCGCACCTCGGCCACCTGATGGAGAAACACGGGCGGCTCGTCGCGCCTGGCAATCACCGTCTGCGCGATGTCTGCCGCCTGCCGGACACGCCCCACGCCATGAATCAGGTACTCTTGGCCGCCGTCCACGTAGAAGCCCGCCGAGGTGTTCCGGTTGGTCAGGCGCACGGCCTCCGTCACTTCGGTCAGGCTCAGCCCGTAGGCCGCCAGGCGCTCTGGGGACAGCAGCACCTGATACTGTTTGACCCCGCCGCCGATGGGGATGACTTGAGACACCCCAGGGATGGAAAGCAGCCGCCGGCGCACCACCCAGTCTGCGGTCGAACGCAGTTCGAGCGGCGAATGCTGCGCGCTGGTGAGGCTGACCAGCATGATTTCGCCCATAATGGAGGAGACCGGCGCGAGAATGGGCGGCGCGACGTGTGGCGGGAGAACGGCGCGGGTCAGCTGGAGTTTTTCATTCACCACCTGCCGGGCCTGATACATGTCCGTGCCCCAGGCAAATTCGACCCACACCACGGAAATGCCGGTCGCAGACGACGAGCGGACACGCCGCACCCCGGCCGCTCCATTCACCGCCGCTTCGAGGGGGAAGGTGATCAGCGTCTCCACTTCTTGTGTCGCCATCCCGTGCGCCTCGGTCAGGACGGTAACCGTTGGCGCGGTCAGGTCGGGGAAGACATCGACCGGCATGCGGACGGCGACCAGCGTGCCGCCGAGTACGACCGCCAAGGCGAGCGTCAGGACGATCTGACGGTTGGCTAAGGACCAGTGAATAAGCCGATTCATGCCGGTGTCCTGTGCTTAGTGCGCATGGTCATGCTCGGGGAGCGCGCTGGACAGGGACGCCAGATGCACCCGATACGCCCCCTGCGTCACGACGCGCTCACCGGCGCTGAGCCCTGCCCGCACCTGCACAAAGTCGTCCTGCCGGACGCCAAGCTCCAGTTCTCGCCGCGCAAACGTCTCTCCCCGCACCTGGACAAAGGCCAGCGGCAGGCCCTTGTCATACACGATGGCGCTGACCGGGATGGCAAGGGCATGGACGACTTCTCCGGTTGGCACGCCAAGCTCGCCATGCATGCCGATTTTCAAATGGCCCTGAGCGTTATTGACCGCCAGGATAAGCGGCACGGAGCGGTGCTTGGGGTGCAGCACGCTGCCCAGGGTCACCAGCTGCGTATCCGGCGGGGAGAGGAGCAGGGGCGAGCTGAGGGCCGGGGCGGTAAAGCGGGCCTGCTCCACCTGGCGGACTTTGGCGATGTCCGCCTCAAAGACGCGCCCGCTGATCCAGACCTGCTCCAGGTTCATGATGGTGAACAGGTGATGACCCGCTTCGACCAGCGCTCCGGGGGTGAAGTTGGCCGTGACCACCGTCCCGGCCATTGGCGCGCGCAGGAGAAAACGTTGAGCCCGCAGTGTGTCGGGGTTCGCCGCGCCGGCAGGGTTCACATCGAGCAGGGAGAGTTCCGCGCGGGCGGCAGACAGCCGGGCGGTGAGGACGGCCACGTTTTTTTGCGCCTGCTCCAGGCGCCGCTTGGGGACAATGCGGTCCGCATACAGGGCCTGCACACGTGCCAACTCGTGTTGAGCGGCCTCAAGCTCAGACTGGCTCGCCCGCACGGCATAGACGATGTCGGTGCGGCTCTTGGCCGGGAAGGGGAGTAGCCGGGCGAGGGGTTCGCCCGGCTCAACACGCTGTCCGGGCGTGGGAACGCCTTTCTCCACGGCCACCGCCTGTCCCATGATGGGCGCAGTAATGTGGACTTCTCCCCCAGCCGCAGGTTTGACTTCCGCGTGGAGCTGGAGCGTGGAGTGTAGTTCCCGGCTGGTGACGGTCTGTGTCGCTAAGGCGATCTGCCACTGCTGCTCTTTCAGAAAGGGAATGCCGTCACCCGCCGGCTCTTGGGCGAGACTGGCTCGGTCTTCTTCGGTTGCCACCACGACCACTTCACCCGTGTCAATCGTATCGCGCACGGCCCGGGTGTCGGGGTGAGCCCGGCTGAACCGCAGACGATACGTACCGGATTCGGTGGGTGTGAGCACGGGACGGTAGATGCCTGGCGATGCTGGTGTTTCCGAGCGGACAGTCAGCTGCCGGCCGTCTCGGCCTTCCAGCGTCGCCATGACGACATCCTCGGAGACCGCCTGAAATGTTTCCAGGTCGGTCAGATGCACGGCAAAAGGCGTGGCCTTGCCCACGACCAGGGGCGCAAATTCCACAAAGAGTTCAGTCCTCGTCGTCCACTTGGTGATGCTGGTCGGCTCAGGGGCGTGGTCTTCGGGGAGACGGGCGCTACCCAACTGACAGCTGGTCAGCACCAGCAGCGCACCAAAGCCCAGACAGTAATGCCGCAACATGGGCGCGGTCCTCCATAGGAGAGACGCGACTTGGGGCATGGCGGGAGTACGCCATGCCGAAGTCTGCTCGTTATTGAGACGATAAACGACGGCCGGAGACGAACCCTAGACGTGACAGGGGGGAGAACGGGGAGAACTGGCCGGGAAACAGGCCGATGCTATGGGCGGCGGGTGGTCAGGCTGACACGCCCCCGACGCGGTCGATGCTTGTCGGGTGTTGACCGGAAGGGCAGTGGGAGGAGCAAACGGCAGATGTTCGAAGGCAACGCCGAGGAGCACAAAGCTCCGTGGCAGCAGCGTGGAAAGGCTGGTGCGGGAACCGGACCCTGAGGGGTGTTCGGCATGACCTGAGCCATGCTCGTCGTGGTCATGAGACAGCCAGGCGAGGAAATCCGCGTGGAGAGTCGCCGCGTGGCTGTGGGTACTCTCGTGGCCATGCGCATGCTGCTGTTCAGGGTGCGTGTGGAAGGTCGGCAGCAGCAGCAGGACTGGCAGGAGAAGGGCGAGGAGGCCAGTCCGCAAGAGCGGTGAAGAGATGTTCAGCATACGCCTACGAAAAAACCAGCGCAGTTCACCATAGGCTGTAGTAGGTCGGATTAGCGAAGCGTAATCCGACAAGCGCGGGATGTCGGGTTACGCCTCCGGCTAACCCGACCTACACGGCTACACATAATGGTGAATTGCTCTATTGCAGCACAAAATCCGCATAGCCCTTTGCCGCCGCCTCGGCACACTTGGCCCGATAGGCCGGGGCGGGCAGGGGATTGAGGAGGACGGCGCGGGGCTTACCAGGAATATTCGTACCCATAAACCAGGCCGACTTGGCCTGAGTAAAAATCGAGCCGGCAGCCACCTTGTTGATGTACGCCATCCAGGCGTCTTCCACCTGCGGCTTCGGAGCAATACGCCGAAAGCCCTTGTCGCGCATGTGGCGGATGCAATCGGTGATCCATTCGACGATCGACTCGGCGCACACCGTGTAGTTGCAGAACGCAGAGTTGATGGCCATGAAGAAGTTCGGGAAGCCCGCGCTTTGCAGGCCCAGGTAGTTGCGTGGTCCGTTGGCCCACTTGTCCTTGATTGTTTGTCCGCCTTGGCCGCGAATATCAATCCGGGTCAAGGCTCCCGTCACGGCGTCAAAGCCCGTGGCGTAAATGATGATGTCGAATGCATACTCCTGCTCGGTGGTCTTGACACCGCTCGGTGTGATGCTCTCGATCGGCGCCTCACGCACGTCAACCAGCAGGACGTTGTCCCGGTTGTAGGCCTCGTAATAGTTGGTTTCCAAAGGAATGCGCTTGGAGCCGAAGGGGTGATCCTTGGGCACGAGTTTTTCGGCGACCACTGGATCCTTGACCCGGTCACGAATCTTGTTGCGGACGAACTCGGAGAAGTCCTCGTTGGCATCCAGGTCGGTCATGATGTCGTGAAAATTGCTCAACCACTTGGTGAAGCCAGGTTTCGTCCACAGCTCTTCATAGAACGCCAGCCGCTCTTCCTGCGGAACGTCAAACGTCTTGCGCGGGTCGAACTCGTGCCGCAGGCCGACGGTCGTTTCGCGAATCTGCTTGTGAATCTCCGAGTAGGAGGCCTTCCACTGGCGCTGTTCTTCGGGGGTCACTTCCGAGTTCCGGCACGGCGCACAGTAGTTGGGGGTACGCTGAAAGACGGTCAGATGGCCCACTTCCGGGGCGATTTCGGGGATGAGCTGGACTGCGGTGGCGCCGGTGCCGATGACGGCGACGCGCTTGCCCCTGAAGTCGACTTTTTCCTTCGGCCAGCGGGAGGTATGAAACGACTCGCCTCGAAAGCTCTCGATCCCCTCAAACGGCGGGGTGTAGCGAGCCGACAACAGGCCGACGGC
>JAAXHF010000123.1 GCA_012271025.1 Deltaproteobacteria bacterium
GATCCCCAGATCGACCGCTCAAAAGGCCCGGCCGAGCAGGCCGACCCTGGGGCCGCTCTGCACCGCGTGCGCGAGACGGACCGCGGCCTCGTCGTCCGTGGCGCGCGCATGCTGTCAACCCTGGCCCCGTTTTCCAACGAGCTGTGGGTCGGCCCGTTTTACCCGCGCAAGCCGGGCGAGGAAGCCTACGCCCTGTGCTTTGCCGTACCGATGGATATCCCCGGCCTCAAATTCGTCTGTCGTGAAGCCTACAGCACCGGCCGCAGCGACTTTGACCGGCCGCTGTCATCCCGCTTTGACGAGGAAGACGCGCTGGCGATTTTCGACGATGTGGAAGTGCCCTGGGAGCGGGTCTTTATCAACGGCGATATTGAGGTGTCCAACTATATTCTGGGCCACGCGCCCGGCTATGCCCTGCTCCAGGGGGTGATTCGCGGCACGGTCAAGCTGCGCTTCATGGCCGGTCTGGCGTGTTCGGTAGCCGAAGCCATAGGCCGGACCGCAGCCGCGCATGTCCAGACCCAGCTCGGAGAGCTGATCGCCAATGTCGAGATTGCCAACGGCCTGGTGCGGGCGGCCGCCCAGGACGTGGACGCCGGTCGGCGCGAGGGCACTTCGCTGCGCGCCCTGGCGGCCAGCCTGTGGGTGTTTCTGCCCCAGGCGCATGTGCGGGCGGCGGAAGTCCTGCGCCAGCTGAGCGGCAGCGGTCTGATTCTAACACCAACGGAAAAGGACCTGGAAAATCCGGCCATTGCGCCCTATCTCGAACAGTACCTGCGCGGCAAGGATTTGCCCGCCCAGGAGCGCGTGCGGTTGTTCAAGCTGGCCTGGGATATGTTGGGCGAGCAGTTTGGCAGCCGCCAGCTCCAGTACGAGTGGTTTTACGCCGGCGACCCCAATTTTACCCGTGCCCGCTTCTACCGCTCGCCTGCGGTCAAGCAGTACCGGGCCATGGTTGAGCGGCTGCTCGACACAACCGCTACCGATTGAGAGCGGGCCTAGCGGGGAGCGTCCTTGAGATCACTCGTGTCTTCGAGGCCCAGGGCACGGATCGAGGCCTGGAAGCGCTCCTGCATGACGCCGTCGTCGTCAACAAAATCCCGTGTCAGGCAGCAGAATTCCAGCTGCATGCCATTCGGGTCCTTGAAGTAGATCGACTTGGCCCAGTCGTGGTCAACGACCTCGGACACGTCTACGCCCTTGTCCAGTAGCTCCTGGCGCTTGGCCGCCAGGCCGGCCTCGGTCCCAGCCTCAAACGCGAAGTGATAAAACGCGTTCGGCACGCCGAGTCCGCGGTTGATCCCTGCGTCGTACTCCTGGGGTACGCCCGGCACCTCGCGCGCCTCCATGAAGGCCAGCAGCTGGTCGCGACCGGTATCAAAGAAGATGTGCCGGATATGCCCGCCCTCTTTGACCTTGATCGTATCGCAGCGCACCGGCTTGAAACCCAGAATATTCTCGTAAAAGTCGCGGGTCTTATCCAAATCCAAGGTGGACAGACCCAGATGCGAGAACCCTTTTTGCGTCGTCATAACCGAACCCTCCTTGTGGTCGCCCTTATCCCCCGCCTCATTGCAGGGAGACAGGGCAGGTCTACCCACATGCCTTAGCATAGCCCCTCCCCTCATGGGAAGCCGTGGTCTTCGGCACCCCACCCGGACTCTGCCAGCGTGTGGCTGCGGTCTTGGCAGGAGCGGTCCTTGCCAAGATCACTTCGGTCAGTGATAACAAGCGGCACGGCGTATCGAAGCGATGGTGGCGATAGCCGATACGCTGGTGGTGTCGGATTGCGCCTCCGGCGAATTCGACCTGCAGAACTGACACCGTAATGGCCTCAGCATGACAGCAAAAGGAGCGTGGAGCATGGCGACATTTTCTCTGGACCAGGTAGCAATTTTTGGCAAAGGCGTTCTTCAGGCCGAAGGCGTGGTCATTGATAAAGACGGCGTGGCCTATGGCGCGGGTCGCAACGGCATTGTGTACAGAGTCACCCCGGACGGGACAGTGGGTGAAATGGCTCGCTTGCCGGAGGGCTCCATGCCCAACGGCGTGACCATGGACCGTGAGGGCAATATTGTCTACTGCGACCTGGCCAAGCAGGCCGTGATGCGCGTCTCCCAGACCGGCCACGTCTCGCTTATTGCCGACCAGGTGGGCGAGGTGAAGCTCACCATGCCGAATTTCGCCAGCTATGACGCGGAGGGCAATTTGTACGTCTCCAATTCGTCGAGCGCCCCGACGCTGGAAAAGGCGCTTGACGAGCTGGCACAGCCGGCCCCGAATGGTGCCCTGGTCCGCATCCGCCCGGACGGCCGGGGTGATGTCGTTGCCACGGGCATTTACCTGGCCAACGGGACGGCTATCGCGCCGAATGAAGATGCGGTCTACGTGCTGGAAAGCACCCGGGATGACTGCCTGCGCATTCAGATCAAGAAAGACGGGACTTTTGGCGCACCTGAAATATACTCCAAAGACTTTCCCGCCCTGCCCGACGGGATGGCCTTTGACGTAGACGGCAATCTCTACGTCACGCTGCCGGCCAAGATTGGCGGCTCACACACGCTCCAGGGCATTGCCCATCAGGGTGTCAATATGGTTCCGGCTCATCAGATCATCAAAGTGGATACGAATGGGCAGTGGAGTCTGCTGATTGACGACCCCGAAGCCCAAAAGCTGAATTTTCCCACCAACTGTGCGTTTGGCGGTCCGGACTTGCAGGACCTCTATTTTGCCAATCTGGAGGGCGACCATTTCAGCCGCGTGCATACCGGCGTACGCGGGCATCCGCTCTATCATCAGCGCTAAGCGCTGTTGACCGAAGTGATAACTCATCCCAGATGGACAATCTCAACATCGCCCCAGTGCCTTTCGAGATATTCGGCAACCAGCCGACGGTGGCAGTGGTCGGGCTTGTCCTCGCTGCATAGCAGGCAGCCGTTGGAGATTGTCCTTTTTATCCCTTTCTTGCCGATGCGACGCTCATCCATAAGGGCCAAAAACTGGCGCTCATACGTTTCCCAGTCCTTGTGCTCGTTACGATAGGCGTCCAGCATCTCTCGGGTGGGGGCGAGCTGCGGCAAATGCACGTACTCCATCCGACAAATTTTTTTCAGAAAGTATGCGAGGTCGTCTTTTTTGGCGAAGCCCGCCAGTTGGGAGCTATTGTTCAGCCGGACATCGACCACACGTTTTGCGCCGGACTCACGCAGGAGTTCAAAGAAAGTGGCGGCGGATTTTTTCGTGAAGCCAAGGGTATATATTTTCAACGTATGCCCTCCTGCTGATTGACGTCGGTCTGGGTTTTTCCGTCAATATAGGTAGGCCACGTCGTGCCGTGGCAGCAGTTGGACGAACGTTTCCGGCAAATGGTTGGAATGGCCGACCGTGAACACCGGATATGGGGTTGCGTCGGTGACTTCGCGCCAGTTCACGCCCACCAGCGGCCAGACCATGAGGCGGGCCACGTAGAGAATGGCCGCCGCCGTCGCGTAAGCCGGGATGGAGCCGGTCAGCGGCGCAAAGAACAGGCAGGCCAGGAACAGCACCGCGACAACGACCGCCGTGCTCCGCCAGGCCAAAGTAGCGGCCAAGAATCGCTGTCATGGAGTCCTCTCAATCACGCCGACGCAGTCCCACAGCTCGTCATGCTGCACGCGGGGTGACCTCCCGCTCGATCTTACGGCGCAGCGTATGCCCGGCGACATCAAGATCGTAGCGAGTCTGAAGATTGAGCCAGAACTCCGGTGTCGTCCCGAAATAGTACCCGAGGCGGAGCGCGGTATCCGTCGTAATGGCACGGCGTCCATGCACGATATCGTTCAACCGCGGTCGTGACACCTTGAGTATCTGGGAGAGTCGGTACACGCTGAGTTCCAGCGGCGCCAGAAATTCGTCACGGAGAATCTCACCGGGATGGACCGGCGGCAGCCGCCGTCCAGAGATTACATCCGAGAAGTCTACCCGTCCCCGGTCCACATCGCTGCGTTTGATAGGCATGGTCACCCTCACTTCTTAATAGTAGTCAATGATCTCAACCTCCCAGGCTTCGCCATCGCGCCAGACAAAACAGATACGCCACCGGTCGTTTATGCGCAGGCTATGCCGCCCTCGACGATCTCCCCGCAATGCCTCCAATCGATTGCCAGGCGGAGCCCGCAGGTCATCAAGCTGAGCGGCCGCCTCAATAGCCAGGAGCTTTGCCCGCGCTCGTCGCTGAATCTGCATTGGTAAGCCACGAACGGCCTGCCCCGCGAAGACAGCTGCGGTGCGCTTGTTGGCGAAGGTTTTGATCACGAACCAAGCGTAACGAGAAACGTTACGCTTGGTCAAGTCCCGCAGGGCGGCGTACGCCGACAAGCCAAGGTATCGAATGCGCCTTTGGCTTATCCGTATCCGACCTCCGAGCGTATCTCCGCGCCTGTACCACAGCCACCTGCACGCGGAAAGGGTGAACAGGACACCGGACTTGACAAGCCGGCCCGAGGGATATGCCATGGAACCATGCCTTCCCATACGCCTCGTCCGCAGTCCGCCATCATTCCCGAACCCGGTCGGCACGCCTTGTTCCTGATCCTGCGGATCCACGACCCAGAAAAAAATGGTCCGGCAGCGGCGAAAATCCTGACCGAAGTCCCGGCCTTGATCGACAGCCTTGGTGCAACCGACCGGAACGCGGCCCTGGTCGGAAGCGTCGGTTTCGGATCGGAATTCTGGGATGTCATTTCCCCCGGCAAGCGCCCGGTCGGGTTGCGACCGTTCAGCGCCATTGACGCGGCCGGGCAAACCGCCCCCAGTACCGGCGGGGACGTGCTCGTGCATCTCATTTCCGAGCGCCAAGACTTGAACTTTGAGCTGGCCATGCAGCTCCGCACCCGCCTGGGCGACAGGGTGGCGGTGATGGACGAGGTCCACGGTTTTCGCTACCTCGACTCGCGGGCTCTGACCGGTTTCATTGACGGCACGGAAAATCCCGAGGGAGACGCGGAACGGGCCGAGATCGCCCTGATTGGCGACGAGGCCCCGGATTTTGCCGCCGGGAGTTATGTCTTCACCCAGCGCTACACGCATCAGCTGGCAAAATGGGCCGCGATCTCCGAACAGGAGCAGGAGGGCGCGGTCGGACGCCGCAAAGCCGATAGTGAAGAACTCCCGGACGACATCAAACCGCCGACCGCCCACATCAGCCGGGTCGTGATCGAAGAAGACGGGGAAGAGCTTGAGATCGTGCGCCACAGCTTTCCCTACGGCACGCTGAACGAGCACGGCCTGTTCTTCATCGCCTATACCAGTAACCTCGATATCCCGGAAAAAATGCTGCACCGGATGCTGGGGACGACTGGCGACGGCCACCATGACCACCTGATAGACTTCACCCGGGCCGTATCCGGGGCGCACTTCTTCGCCCCGTCTCTCGAGGTGCTGAGCCAACTCTGAGCAAGATCGATCCGGCCTGTCGCGCGTTTGACAAATCCGCCCTCTGGCCGGTATGGGAAGACGCAAAAGGAGGCGGGAGTATGTTGCCACGGCCCACTATCGAGGATGTGATCGCACACGGCAGAACGCTCGGCCTCGCCCTCAGCCAGGCCGAGGCGCGCAGCATGCAATCGCGCATGCTTGAGCACATCGACAGCTTTGAGCGCTTTCACGAGCTGCGGATTGAGGAGGAGCATCTGCCCCTCGATGTCACCGACCGCGACCCGGGCTACCGTCCGACCGAAGATGAAGACCCGCTCAACGTCTTTATCCGCAAGTGCTGGGTGGCGGGTGTTGACGAGGGTCCGCTCAAGGGCAAAACCATCGGCCTCAAGGACCACATCAGCGTGGCCGGGGTGCCGCTCACCCTGGGCTCGCATTTCATGGACGGCTATACCCCCGACTTTGACGCCAGTCTTGTCACCCGGCTGCTGGCCGCCGGCGGCACAATCGTCGGCAAGATGAATATGGAGGACTTTTCGTTTGGCGGGCCGGGCCTGAGCGGCATTGGCGATTTCGGCCGTCCGCTCAACCCCCACAACCCCGCCCATGTCACCGGCGGCTCGTCGTCCGGCTCGGCCGCAGCAGTGGCCGGCGAACTGGTGGACATCGCCTTTGGCGGCGATCAGGGCGGCTCAATCCGCCTGCCCGCCGCCTGGTCCGGCTGCCTGGGCCTGATGGCCACCCACGGGCTTATTCCGCACACCGGCGTGTTTGGCCTCGATCCGAGCATCGACTACGTCGGCCCGATGACGCGCACGGTGGAAGACCTGACCGCCGTGCTGAGCTGCGTGGCCGGACCGGACGGCTACGATCCGCGTCAGACCCAGCTCCCGGCCCGGCTGCCCGACTACGGCCAGGCGTTGACGCGCGGCATTGACGGCATCACCATCGGGGTGTTGTCCGAGGGCTTCGGCTTTGCCGGCAGCCAGCCGGAGGTCGAGCAGGCGGTCCACGCCGCCCTGGCCAGCCTGGAGGGTGCCGGCGCCCGGCTCAGCTCGGTGTCCGCCCCACTCCACGACAAGGCGCTGCTGGCCCTGCTGCCGATCTACTTTGAGGGCGGCAAACACATGTTCGAGACCAACCTGGGCGGGGCTTTTGCCAGGACCTACTACCCCAGCTCCCTGATCTCCAGCTTTGGCCGCTTCAAGCACGGCCACGACCACGAGTTGCCGCTCAACTACAAACTCGGCCTGCTGATGGGCGCCTATCTGAACCGCTTCACCCACGGCCGGCTGTACGCCAAGGGTCACAACGTCCGTCCCACCTTTGTCAAACAGTACAACCAGGCCCTGGCGCAGGCCGATGTTCTGGCCCTGCCAACGAGTCCGATGACCGCTCCCGTCTACCGCCAGCCCCAGGACGCCCAGGAGGCGATTGAGCACACCCTGTTCGGCGGTCAGCTGGGCATGGACCTGGGCCTGGTCGCCCACAACACCGCCCCGTTCAACCTGACCGGTCATCCGGCGCTCAGCATCCCGTGCGGCAAGGTCGGCGGGCTGCCGGTCGGCCTGATGCTGGTCGCCCCGTATTTTCGTGAAGACCTGCTGCTCCAGGTCGCGGCGGTCTACCAGTCCCTGACCCCAAGCCAAGGATAAGCCGTATGGCACGGATTATTGACGCCGACAGTCACTTCATGGAGCCGCTCGATATCTGGCAGCGGTATATCGACCCCCAGTACCGCTCACGCTGTCTGCGCTTTGTGCCACGCCCGGACAGCGACCGCTACACCATCCTGATTGAGGAGGGCACGCGGGCCCGCTTCAATGTCGAGGACTTTTTGGGCGTGCTGATCGGCTATGGCCAAAAAGAGTCCGGCGCCGGACTCGGCTCTTTCGATCTGGCCGCAGTCTCCAGCCACAGCCTGGAAGACATGCAGGCCCGCATCGCCTTCCTGGACCAGGAAGGCATCGCCTGCCAATTCTTGTACCCCTCGCTCGGACTGCTGACAGACGGTCTGGTCGAAGACCCCGAGCTGGCCGCAGCCCACTGTCGGGCCTACAACACCTGGGCGCTGGACGTGTGCGCCGCCCACCGCGAGCGCCTCTATCCGGTCGGCCATATCTCGCTCCGCCACCCCGCCGAGGCGGTTCGCGAGCTGCGGCGGCTGGCCAAAGCCGGCCTGCGCGCGGTCTTTATCGGGGCGATGCCGGTCGAGGGCAAGAGCTTCGGCCACCCGGACTTCGATCCGGTCTGGGCCACGGCCCAGGAGCTAGACCTGGCGGTCAGCCTGCACCTGGTTGTCCACCCCTTTTATCTGGGCAACGAGTGGCGCCGGGAGCCCAAGCCGGACTTCATGTTTGTCAGCATGAATGTCATTCAGGACCCGCGCATGGCGCTGACCACCATGGTCTATGACGGGGTCTTCGAGCGCTTTCCAGACCTGCGGGTGGCGGTCGTCGAGTCGGCCAGCGGCTGGCTCGTCGAGTGGCTCGACCGCTTCGATTACCGCTACAGCTACATGGGCCATACCACGGCCATGAAGCACCCGGCCAGCGAGTATTTTGCCCGCAACATCTGGGTCTCGGCCGACCCGGACGAGCGCAGCCTGCCGTATATGGTCGAGCTGGTCGTCGATGACAAGTTTTTTATCGGCTCCGACTACCCGCACGCCGAGGGCTTTGTCCGGCCGGTCGACAAGGCGCGGGCAGCCCTGGCCCGCCTGCCCGCAGTCTCGGTTGACAAAATCCTGGGCGACAATGCGGCGCGGTTCTTCGGCGTCTGAACGCCAGCCGGCCTACCAGGCGACGCCCTTTTCCTTGAGGGCGACAATCTCTTCCGGTGAGTAGCCGCACACCTGCTCCAGAATCTCGTCGGTGTGCTGACTGAAGTCCGGCGCGCCGTTTCGGAGCGGTGGAGTCTTTTCGAGACTGAAGGGCGCCGACACGGTCTTGAGCCCGTTGTCGAGTTCCATCAGGTAGTCGTTGGCCGTCACCTGCGGGTCGTTGGGCAGGTCGCTGACCTTGTTGACGACCGAGAACCAGAAGCCTTTTTCGCGGAAGATCGTCTCCCAGTGATCGCGTGGCTGGGTGGCAAACGCCCCCTCGATACGGGCGATCAACTCCCGGTGATGTTCGGCCCGTTTTTCATCGCTGCTGAAACGCGGGTCGTGCTCGATATCGGTCAAGCCCATGACCTGACAGAAGTCCGACCAGAAACGCGGGGCAACGAACAGCCCGCACGCAATCCACCGCCCGTCGGCGCAGCGGTACAGATTCATCAACGGGTTGGCCACCTCGTGGCGGTCGTAGGGCGCAAAATCCTCTCCCACGTTCGCATACTGGGCCACGTTGTAATACTGGAGCCACATCATGGTGCTCAGCTGCGAGGCCCACACCGACTGGCTGACGCCGGTTCGCTCCCGGGCCAGCAGAGCGGCAATCACCCCAAAGCCGAGCATCGTACCGGACAGGATGTCGCTCAGCGCTCCGGTCGGATACACCGGCGCCCCGGCCGCATCCGGGGTGTTGAACATGAAGCCGGAGCGAGCCATGCCGACCGTGTCCTGACACGGGTCTTCGGCGTGCGGGCCGCGCGGGCCGAAACCGGTCGCGTGCGAGTAGATCAGCTCGGGATTGATGCCGAGCAGCGTCTCGCGGTCAACCCGAAACTCGCGCAGGGCGCTGGGGTGGAGGTTGGAGAGAAAGACGTCAGACTTTTCGATCAGGCGGTAGAGGGCCTGCTGGCCGGCGGCCTGACGCAGGTCAAGCGCAATCGCCTTTTTGTTGCGGTTGGTGATCTCGAACATCAGGTTTTTTCCGTCGGGCAGGAACTGGGGCTGGCCAAACAGGGACTGCACCCCACGGGAAAAATCGCCCTGGCCGGGCTTCTCAACCTTGATGACCTCAGCCCCCAGGTCGGCCAGCATCATGGCCCCCAGAGGGCCTTGCGCCCAGATCGTCAGGTCCACAACTCGAATACCCTCGAGCGGCATGCGTCCATTGTGCTCCATAGCCTGCCTCCCTGCTTAAAAGAGTAATGTTCATGGGGTTGGAGGACACGTTCACTCTTAGTGGTCTCCGACAGCGTCAACGTGCTTGTGTTTGATCCGAATTTCTCTGGCCTTGGCTTCCAGCGCCAGCGCCTCGTCCTGACGGCCCGCCCGGTGCAGCAGCGGGGCGTATTTCTCGATGAGCAGGGCGACTGCCGGATGATCGACACCGAGTTTGTGTTGCCGGATGTCCAGGGCGCGCTGGAAAATCGGGGCGGCCTCCGCGTCCTTGCCCTGGGCCACCGCGACCTCGGCCTGGCCGCACAGGGTGGTGGCCACCGAGTGATGGTCGGGGCCGAAAAAACGGGTCCGAATGGTGAGCGAGCGGTCGAACAGCGAGGACGCCTCCTCGTAACGCGCCTGCGCCATATACACCGCCGCCAGATTATTGAGACAGTTGGTCACCCGCCAGTGGTCGGGGCCGACAATGGCCTCGGCAATGGCCAGGACTTTTTGCAGAAAGGTCTCGGCCTCGTCCAGCCTGCCCAGCTCGCGGTACAGCGAGGCCATATTGTTCAGGCTCTGGGCCACAAAAGGATGGTCCGGACCGTACTGCTCGCGCCGAATGTCCAGGGCGCGCTGATAGTGCTGTTCGGCCTCGTCGAGTTTGCCCTGGTTGTGACACAGGTTGGCCAGGTTGTTGAGCACCATGGCCACCCGCGTGTCTTTCGGGCCGAACGCCTCGACCATTTCCAGCGCCTCACGAAAGAGCTGTTCGGCCCGGTCATACGTCCCCTGCTGATACAGCCGGAAGCCCTCCTCGTTGATCGTTTGCCACTGCTTGTCCGTAGTCATGTCCCCCTCCGTACCCAGCCGACAGGTCTGGGAGGGCTACTCTAGCAGAGTGTCTGCGCTTTGCCCATGTTTTGAGGAGGACGCGAGTGGCCGGGCGTATGCTCACCGTTCGGGTTGACCTCAAAGCCAAAGGCCGAAATCAGCACTGCCATCAACAAGGTGCTGCTCACGCAGATCGCCGTTGCCGGTTTGCTGTTCGCCGCCCACGACACTGAGCAGGCGGCGAGGCCAAGTAGCGCCCCGGCCGAACGGGGGTTGTGAGTAACCCAGCCAGGACACCTGCGCAGGTCGGTGGTGTGCGTAGGCGGCAACTGGTAGTCTTATATCGTCCTCCGTGCATGGCCGCCCCCGGCTACGACGCTGACGAAGCCGGGGACGACCGCCGGGGCACCTCCCCCCCACTTGAGGTGCCCCGGCCTCGCCGCTGCGGCTCCGGAGTACGCAGCGACGAAGTGAGGTCCCTGAGGATCACTGCCCCGGCGGCCGCAACCCCTCGAATACCCGGATGAGCACGGCTATCATCTCCTCCCGGGCCTGCTCCCGGTTCTCCGCCGCCGCGACGTACGTCCCCGCCTCAAAGAAGAGCGCCCAAAACAGGGAGACGAGGGGACCCAGCGGCAGCGGCTCAATCAAGCCGGCCGCCGTCAGCTGTCTAAAGATCCGTTGGAGGAGTCCCGGCCCAGGCACCTGCTCGTAGCGTGTGGACCACGACAGGACGGCAGGCCCGCCCACATGCACGATGCGGCGGACCGTCGGCTCTGACAGACTGTCCACAAACGCCCGGCAGCCCGTGACCACGAGGCGCTGCCACAGGTCGCCGTCGGCCTCCTCAATCACACGCTCAAGATGCGCCATGCAGTCGGCGCGCACGTCTTCAAAGACCGCGGCAAAGAAACCCGGCTTGTTCCGAAAGTGATAGTAGAGCGCGCCGCGCGTACACCCCGTCCGCTGGAGAATCTCCTCCGTCGAGGTGTGGGCATAGCCCTTTTCGGCAAAGAGTTCCCGGCCGACATCCAGGAGCAAGCGGCGGGTGCGGCGGGAGCGTTCGGCATTGGAGAGGGGAGCATCACTCATCGGGGCAGTCCTTTCGCATAAGAACGTCAGCCCAGGCGAGTCCTCCCTGTACCCCATTCCGGCGCCGCTTTCCCCTCCAAAATTGGAGAAAAATTGTAACACCAAAAGTCGCCCGGAGCCCCCGGACGCGGGGCACGCTGCGGTCAGGCGAACACGGCGAGCGACAGCACCAGCCGCACCAAGTCCACCTGCCGGGTGATACCGCGCTTGCGATAGATCTGCTTCAGGTGCCAATAGACGGAGCTTTTCGTGCGCCCCGTCGCCGTAGCAATGTCGTGCACGGTCTTGCCTTCCGCCAACCAGACCGCGATTTGGCTCTCCACCGGCGTGAGACCCAGGAGCGCGGCCACCAGCGGGGGAGCGATACGGGACGCGTTCCCCGGCTCGACAATCAGCACCAGCGCCGCGACGTGCCGAGCCCCGAAGTCCGACTGCGGGACGAGCACGGGTGTGACGTGCATCACAAACGGCAGCGACACAGTCACGCGATGGAGCAGCATCGACCCACTGACGGCGGGGGCGCCGGAGGTTGGCAGCGCGTTTGCCAACAGTCGCTCCAGCCGGCCGTGATCGGCCGGCTGGAGGGCTTGCAGCATCCCGCCCCGGTCCGACAATCCATCGCCGTGCCGCAGGATACGACGGGCACGATCATTCGCCGCCATAATTTGCCCGCGCCTGTCCAGGTGGATGACGCCGAGCCGGGAGTTGTCGAGCAGATCGCCCACGGACGTGCCTAGAGCCCCGGCTTTGACCAGGGCCTGCTGGACGCGGACAAATTGCCGGATATGGGGCAGCAGCCCTCTGATCATCGCGAGCTGTGAGGATTCCCAGCCGTTCGAGGAGACGGGGTCAGAGGTGGCCCAGGCGATGATGGAGCCGTCCGGACCGGCCAGACGCACCCTCAAGCCATCCTGGGCATTCACCCTAGGCAATCCCTCGTTGTAGGCCAGCGAGGTCTTCAGCTCCTCGGCCGTGTACAGCGCGCTGGTGTGTACCACATGGCTGTCGGGGAGTTGCCGGAAACGCGGCACGCATTCGTCGATGGGGAGGTAGGTTCCGAGCCACGTGCGCTCCCAGTCTTCGTGACGCTGGCCCCGGTAGTAAAGCCCGACGAAGAGTGTCCGGATGTTGTCCTGCGGACCTTCGCTGACCACCAGGGTATTGCCCTGTATCCCGCAGGTCTCGTCAATCAGGGCTGAAGCGGCCTGCCACCGGGCATCGTCGAGCATGGCGTCGTACAACGATGTCAGGATACGGTCGAACGCGTCTTGGTCGCTCATGACCAGTCTCTCTTCGGCGGGCACCAGAGAGCAAGCTTCCGCTCTCAATACACACTGTTACTATAGATAAACGCTCGCCGTGGATGGCACCTCTTATACGAACTTCCGCCGCTCTTTTCCCCTCCAAAATTGGAGAAAAATTGCCAGGTATAAGTATTTCACCCCTATTTTCGGAGTGAGAAAACCCAACGGTGCAGCGGGAGGAGCGCCGTCCTCCGTGAAGGATGCAGATCGGCTCAGAATGGAAAGGGATGGCGCGGACAGGAGAGGCGGGGCAGCCACGCACTGTGGCTGCCCCGCTCGTTATGGATGGTTGTTAGGCGCGGGCCAGGGGACCGCGCAGCAACTGACCGGGCAGGGCGCCGGTGTGTTCGTTGTTGCGCAGCACAACCTGACCGTTGACCACGGTGGCCAGGAAACCGGCCGCCTTCTGCTTGAGCCGCCGCGCACCGGCCGGCAGATCGTAGGTCAGCTCCGGCATCATCGGGGCGACGGTGTCGGGATTAAAGACCACCACGTCGGCGGTCATGCCCTCGCGCAGCAGGCCACGCCCGTTCAGCCCCCACTGCGAGGCCGGCACGAAGCTCAGCATCCGCACCGCCTCCTCAAGCGTCACTTCCTGTTTCTCGCGCACCCAGTGGCTGAGCAAATGGGTTTGCAGCGAGGAGTCCATGATCTGGGATACGTGCGCCCCGGAGTCCGAGAAGGTCACCACCGAACGCGGATGCTTGATCATCTGCAGCGCGTGGTCCTGATCCTCGTTGGCCAGCGGTTGCAGGTAGAACTGCTTCAAGCCCTTGTCGAGGGCCAGGTCGATGAACACCTCGACCGGATCTTTGCCCTCGGCGGCGGCAACCTCGGCAACCGAGCGGTGGGGCGGGTTGGGGCTGTCCATGACATACAGCCAGTCGTAATCGGCCGCCCGGGCTTCGGGGCCGGTGCCCCGACCACCGTCGGGCTCTTGCGCTCGCGCTTCTTCGATGAGTGTGCGACGGAAGTCAGGATCGCGCAGCGCGGCCTCTTTTTCTGCCAGCGAGCCCATCTTTTTCAGCCGCCGCCAGGTCGGCAGGCGGTCAAACGGCGTATTGGTCTCAAACGATAGCACCGCGTTCAGCGAGCGGCTGTGGACCTGGAGGAACATCCGTCCGCCGGCTGCGGCAGTCTCGTCGGCCAGCTCGTAGTAGGACTGCCAGCTGTTCGGAGCGCGGCGCATGGTAAACATGCCGTAGGTCACCGGCACGCCGGTCTCGACGGCCAGGGCCTTGAGCCGAGCCTGGTATTCGGCGATCCGCTCGGGATCACGACCGGTGTCTTCCCCGGCGATCTCAAAAATGCCGGCGCCGCATTCACCCATCACCCCGACCAGCTGGCGGACTTCCTCCCAGGTCGCCAGGCGGCTGGCCACCGGCTGACGTTGGGGCGTCTGATGGTTGCGCGTCCGCGAGGTGGTAAAGCCCATCGCCCCGGCCTGAATGGCCTCGCGCACCTGCTGCTTCATACGCTCCAGGTCGCTCTCGGTGGCTTCCTCGGTAAACGCCCGCTCGCCCATGATATAGGTCCGCAGCGCAGAGTGACCCATGTAGGCGCCGTAGTTGATGCCCTTGGGCAGGCGCTCAACGCTGTCCAGGTATTCAGGAAAGGTCTCCCAGGTCCAGTTGATACCGGCGTTCATGGCCTCGGGCGCGATGTCTTCGGCGCGCTCCAGGTTGCGCATGACCATGTCTTTTTCGCTCTCTTTGCACGGCGCGAGCGAAAAGCCACAGTTGCCCATAATCACGCTGGTGATGCCGTGCCAGCACGAACACGTGCCCAGCGGGTCCCAGGACACCTGGGCGTCCATGTGGGTGTGGCCGTCGATAAAACCGGGGGCGACAACGTGGCCCTCGGCGTCAACGGTCTCTTTGGCGCTTTCTCCCCGAATCCGGCCGACCGAGGCGATCTTGCCGTCGATAATGCCGACATCGGCCCGAAAGCGCGGCAGGCCCGAGCCATCAATAACCGTTCCATTCTGAATGATCAGATCGTACTGCATGCGACCTCCTTCTCCCTATCGAAAGACTTACACAACACCCGGGCTGAGACTTTGTCAACACGAGCCCAGCGGACAGAGAAGCTGAAAAAATGTTTGCGGCCCACGCTCCGAGCGGTCGAGGACCGGGAGCAGTTACCGGCCAACGCCCTCCCCGGCTGTGAGCGGGCGGGGAGGACGCAGTCTGGGCGACTAGGGATCGACCCGCGCCGAGGCGTAGCCGCTGATCACTTCCACGCCGTCCTGATTCACGGTCGAGACATCAAGATCGACAATCGGCTGCTCGCCTTCGAGACGAACCTCCTTGACGGTCGCCCGGGCGGTCAGGCTGTCGCCGGGCCAGACCTGACGGGTAAAACGCACGCCATACTTGGTCAGACGCCCGTCCCCGACATAGTTGGTCAACATTTTGCCGGTCAGACCCATGCTGAGCATGCCGTGGGCAAACACCGAGGGATAGCCGGCCACCTTGGTGGTAAAGACTTCATCGGTGTGGACCGGGTTGTAGTCACCGGACGCGCCGGCGTACTGGACCAGCTGGGTGCGGGTCAGGTTCTCGACAACCTGCTCCTCGTGGCTGTCACCGACTTTGAGCTGACTTGCTGATAAGGCCATGCATGTTCTCCCTACTGATCGACCGGCCGTTCGGTCTGGACCCCGACGCCCCGGGCGGTAATTACCAACTCACCGTTTTGATCCCGATACTCGGTGACGGTTTCTGAAAAGATCAGTTTGCCTGACCGCCGGCCCTGCTTTTCCCACTTCTTGCCGGGTTTCTGGATCGCCGTCAGCACATCGCCCGGTTTGGGATGGCGGTGATACTCGAAGTGCTGCTCGGCGTGCAGACCGCCGCCGCCCCCCCCACCACCACCGCCTTCCTTCTTCTGGATACCGGTGGGTTCCTTGCCCGAACCAAACCAGGGCTGGCCGGTTCTGGGCCGCAGGAAATAGTCGGGATCGAACTGGGCGCTGGCCTGGGCAAAGGTTGGCGGCGCGATGATCGTCCCCGGCTCGGTGTCCTGGGCATACTCCTCGTCGTAATAAATCTTGTTCTCGTCTCCGACCGAACGGGCAAACATCATGATGTGGCTCGCCTCGACCGGGAATTTGTCTACTGCCATGTCTCCCTCCTGACCGTCGGGTGGGCGAGACCCCACCCGACTCGACTACGCGCTGAGATGTTTGTCGTAGAACGTGAGGACCCGGTGCCACATGTCCTGGGCCGGAACCGGCCGATAGCTGTCGCGGTAGTCGGCAAAGAAGGCGTGGCCGGCGTTGGGATACATTCGCATCTCATACGTCTTGCCATGCTTGTCGAGTTCGGCCTGGAGCCGCTCGGCGTGCTCGGGCGACGGGTTGGGGTCTTCTTCGCCAAACAGCCCCAGCAGGGGGCAGTTCAGATCCGCGATCATGTCAATGGGCGGAACCGGGCGGGTGTCCTCCTGCTCGTTGGGTCCGTCCTGGGTGATGAACCCGCCGGCCGAATCCACCGCCGCATCCAGGTTTTTGCTGGTGCAGCCGAACATCAGGGTGTAGCGCCCGCCCGAACAGAAGCCGATCGCACCCACCTTGCCGTTCGAGTCGGCCTGACTCTTGATGTACTGCGCGCCGGCGTCGAGGTCGCCCATGGCCTGCGAGTCGGGGACCGAGAACATGATGCGCATCACGTTCTGGAGCATGGTGTCCGGGTTGCTGATATCGGGGGTTCCCTCACGGGTGTACATATCCGGCGCCAGGGCAATATAGCCTTCTCTGGCAAAGCGGTCGGCCACGTCTTTGATATGGTCGTTCAGCCCAAAGGCTTCCATAATCACAATCACGCCGGGATGCGAGCCCGACGTCGTTGGACGGCTCAGATAGGCACTGACCGAAGTGCCGCCATGACCAGGATAGTGCATCATCTCGGACTGGACCTCTGGTGGTTTCATACGCTTCACCTCCCATGAAAAATTATATGATGCCGGGAGCATACGTCTGCGCAGGTTTTCTTGCAAGCCTCGGCCGGCCGCTACGGCCCCGCCGCAAGCTTGCCGCTGCGACCGGAAGGTGCTAGGAGGCCAAGAAACAGCCGGAAAACCGTGTTTTGGACAAAAGGAGGACCGCGATGGGACGCAGCTATAATGTGATTGATTCTGACGGCCATGTCTTGGAACCGCCGAATTTCTGGGACGATTATATCGACCCGGCCTACCGCGACCGGGTGCCCGAGCTGTTCACCGATACCGACGGCAAAGAGCGCCTGCGCATAGAGGGCCGGGTGTACGGGGGGCCCAAAGGGATCGGCTTTGCCGGCGCGATTGGCGCCCGGCAGGGTGAAGCCTCAACCGAGATCAAGTACATCGAAGGCCGTAAGGGTGGCTTTGACCCCCACGCCCGGATCCCGGACATGGAGTTGGACGGCATTGATGCGGTGTTTCTGTATCCCACCCTGGGTCTGTTCGCCGGCGCGGTGCAGGACCCGTCTCTGGCTGCGGCCATGTGCCGGGCCTATAACCGCTGGCTGGCCGATTACTGCCAGCCCTACCCCGACCGCCTGTTCGGCGTGGCCATGCTGCCCATGCAGGACATCGGTCTGGCCGTTGAAGAGATGCGCTATGCCCGCAACGAGTTGGGCATGAAGAGCGGCTTTCTGCGCCCCAACCCCTACAACGACCGGATGCTGGGTGATGCGGACTACGACCCGTTCTGGGCCGAAGCCCAGGACCTCGACTTTCCGATTGGCATTCATGAGGGCACCGGCGGGATGCCGGCGGCCGGGGTCGAGCGCTTCGACGATCTGCCGGCCCGGCACATCGTGTCACATACCGTGGAGATGATGCTGGCCAGCCTGAGCGTGATCTGGGGCGGGGTGTGCGAACGCTTTCCACAAGTGCGTTTCGCCTTTCTGGAATCGGGCGGCGGCTGGATTGCGCCCTGGCTGGACCGCATGGACCGCCATTTTGACGATCACGGGGTGTTCGGCTCCACCGCGCTCAAGCTGTCGCCGAGCGAGTATTTTCAGCGCCAGGGCTGGATTTCGTACGAACCGGTCGAGGGCAGTCTGAGCCATCTGGTCAACTATCTGGGCGCCAATAAGATCCTGTGGGCGACCGACTATCCTCATCCCGACGGGTTTTTTCCCGGCGCGCCGGCCATGATTGCCGAGAAGCTGTCTGACAAAGACAAACATGCGGTGCTGGCCGGCAGTGCAATCGAGTTCTACCAGCTCGGCTAAGCGCTCCTGAGTCGCCCAATTGCTCAAAAGAGGGGGGAACCGCCATGGCTCGCAGCTATCGTATCATTGACGCGGATGGACATGTGTTGGAGCCGCTCGACCTGTGGGACCAGTATATGGAGCCCGCCTACCGCGAGCGCGCCCCGCAACTGTTTGTTGACACCGACGGCAAAGAGCGCCTGCGGCTGGAGGGCAAGGTGCTGGGCGGGCCGACCGGCCTTGGCCTCGTTGGCGCCATTGGCGCCCGGCAGGGCGAGGCGTCGATTGACATCAGCTATAGCCAGGGCCGTAAGGGCGGTTTCGATCCCCACGCTCGGATTCCCGACATGGACCTCGACGGCATTGACGCGGCCTTTCTGTATCCCAGCATCGGCCTGTTTGCCGGCGCGGTAGACGACCCGCCGCTGGCTGCGGCCATGTGCCGGGCCTACAACCGCTGGCTGGCCGACTACTGCCGGCCCTACCCCGACCGCCTGTTCGGCGTGGCCATGCTGCCCATGCAGTCGGTCGAGCTGGCCATTGAAGAGGCGCGCTACGCCCGCGAAGAACTCGGCATGCGGGGCGGCTTTCTGCGACCCAACCCCTACAACGGCCGCATGCTGCACCATTCCGACTATGAGCCGTTCTGGGCCGAGGTACAGGACCTCGACTTTGCAATCGGCCTGCACGAAGGGTCTGGCGGCGGCATGCCGCAGGTTGGGGTGGACCGCTTTCAGACCCGGGCCGAGCGGCACATCATTTCGCATCCGATGGAAATGATGCTGGCCTGCCTGAGCGTCATCTGGAGCGGAGTGTGCGAGCGCTTTCCCAGGCTGCGGATCGCGTTCCTGGAGTCGGGCGGGGGCTGGATTGCGCCGTGGCTCGACCGCATGGACCGCCACTTCGACGACAAGAGCCAGTTCATGGACCACTGCCTGCGGATGCGGCCCAGCGAGTATTTCGAGCGGCAGTGCTGGATCTCGTTTGAACCGGTCGAGACCGGTCTGGCCTATGCGGCCGAGCGCCTGGGGCCGCATAAGATTCTGTGGGCGACCGACTATCCGCACCCTGACGGATTTTTTCCGGGTGCGCCGACCATGATTGCCGAGCAGCTGACGGCCGACACCGGGCGCACAGTCCTGGCCGAAGGGGCAAAGCGGTTTTATCAGCTCAACTGAAGCCACGTCTTTGACAGGGGCAAGGAGGGAGACCATGAGTCGCAGCTATAACGTCATTGATTCCGACGGCCACGTGTTGGAGCCGCCCACTTTCTGGACCGAGTATATCGACCCTGAGTACCGCCAGCGCGCGCCCGAGCTGTTTGTGGATACCGACGGCAGGGAACGCCTGCGCATTGAGGGCAAGGTGTTTGGCGGGCCGACCGGTCTGGGTCTGGTCGGCGCCATCGGCGCCCGGCAGGGCGACACCTCGATTCGGATCAAATACACCGAGGGGCGTAAGGGCGGCTTTGATCCCCACGCTCGGATCCCCGACCTGGACCTGGACGGTATCGACGCCGTCTTCCTGTACCCCAGCGTGGGTCTGTTCGCCGGCGCCATCCAGGACCCCCAGCTGGCTGCGGCGGCCAGCCGGGCCTACAACCGCTGGCTGGCCGACTACTGCCGGCCGTATCCGGATCGGCTGTTCGGAGTGGCTATGCTGCCCATGCAGTCGATTGAGCTGGCGGTCGAGGAGATGCGCTACGCCCGCACCGAACTCGGCATGCGGGCCGGGTTTCTGCGCCCCAACCCGTATAACAACAAGATGTTAGGCCACCGGGATTACGACGTGTTCTGGGCCGCAGCCCAGGACCTCGACTTCTCGGTCGGCATCCACGAGGGCACGGGCGGCATGCCGGCGGTCGGGGTGGACCGCTTTGCGAGTTTTGGCGCCAAACACATGGTGTCGCACACCATGGAGATGATGCTGGCCGCCCTGTCGATCATCTGGGACGGGGTGTGCGAGCGCTTCCCCGGGGTGCGGATCGGGTTTCTGGAGTCGGGCGGCGGCTGGATGGCGCCCTGGCTCGACCGCATGGACCGCCACTTTGACGACAAGGGCCTGTTCAACGATTCCTCGCTGACGATGCGGCCGAGCGAGTATTTCCAGCGTCAGTGCTGGATTTCCTACGAACCGGTCGAGGGTAACCTGACCCATCTGGTGGACTATCTCGGGCCGCAGAAGATCCTGTGGGCGACCGACTATCCCCACCCGGACGGCTTCTTCCCCGGCGCGCCCGAGCAGATCGCCGAAAAGCTGCCCGAGCACCAGCGGCGGGCAGTGCTGGCCGAGGGAGCGATGCAGTTCTATCAGCTGAACTAGAGCAGTTCCCAACAGCGTCGTCCTCTCTTTTCCCTGCAATACCTGTCTGCCGATTGATGGAAGCGGGTAGGGGCGGGTTTGAAACCCGCCCCTACTGTGCCGCGACAGGCGGCTCGTCTACCGAGACGCCCGCCGTCTCGTCCCGAAAATGGGGCATGACGTGCCGGGCGAACAGCTCCATGGAGTGAAAGATCTTCTCCTTGGGCATGCCGCCCCAGTCAAACATGACCAGCAGGTGACGAATCCCGGCCGCGTGGTAGGTCTTGACCTTTTCGAGACAGCGGGCCGGGTCGCCGAAAATCGACAGGGCGTCGAGCTGCTCGATGGTGGCGGTGGCCAGGAATTGGCCGACCTTGGCAAACGCCTCGTAGCCCCCGCCGGTGCCGGGCTTGGCCCACACCTTGGTTGAGCTGCCGAGCTTGCGTTTCATGCCGGCCCCGGCCTCGTCCAGGGCCTGCTCGGTGGTGTCGGCCAGGTGGGTCCAGAACACGTGCGGCAGGTCGTCGCTGGGCTGGCCGTGGCCGGCCGCCCGGAAGGTTTGCCGGTAGCGGTCGAGCTGGGCCGCAATTTCCTGGGGAGACGGGCTTGAGGCAAACGGTGCGGCGCAAAAGGCATAGCCTCTTTTGGCAATCTCTTCGGCGGAACCGGGCGAGGCCGCCGCTACCCAGATCGGCGGACACGGCTGCTGGATGGGCCGGGGCAGCAGGGCGGTGTCTTCACACCGGTAGTACTGCCCGGTGTAGGAGAACTGCTCCTGGGTCCACAGCCCGTGAATAATATCCAGGCACTCCCAGAAGCGCGCCTTGGCGGTGTCCATGGGAATGTGAAAGCCGGCGAATTCGTGCGGCTGATAGCCCCGTCCGGCCCCAAAGCATACCCGGCCGTGGCTGAGCAGGTCGAGGGCGGCCATGTCTTCGGCCAGCCGCACCGGATCGTTGACCGGCAGGACGCTGACCCCGATGCCCAGGCGCAGGCGGGTGGTGCGCTGGGAGATGGCGGCCAGCAGCATCTGGGGCGACGGAAATACCCGCTGGCTGGCCTGAAAGTGGTGCTCGCCGACCCAGAACCCCTCGTAGCCGAGTTCCTCGGCATACTCGGCCTCGTCCAAGACCTCGTGGTAGAACTGCTCGTGTGAACGCAGATTGGCGTAGTTATCGCCCAGACTCAGAATCGAAAAACGCATGGACATGACGAGTTTCTCCCTTGTGATACAGCGCTCCCCTCATCAGGGACCCACTTTCAGGTCTGTCCCGCCGGCGACCGGCAGGGTGACGCCGGTAATGAAGCTGGCCGCGTCAGAGGCCAGAAACACGGCCGCGTCGCCGATGTCCTGGGGCTGGCCGATGCGGCCGAGCGGCACCGTCTTGGCGTAGGCGGCTTTTTGTTCTTCGCTCAGCGAGTTGGCCATCATCGGCGTTTCAATCGGGCCGGGGGCAATGGCGTTGACCCGGATGCCCAGCGGGGCGACTTCATAGGCCAGGTCTCTGGTCAGGGCGACAACGCCGGCCTTTGAGGCCGCGTAGGGCACATGGGGCACAGTGTAGTGCAGGGCGGCGATGGAGGCGATATTGACGATGGCGCCGGTCCTCTGCTTTTCCATCTCGCGGACGACCCGGTGGCAGCACAGGAACACGCCCTTGAGGTTCACGTCCAGCACCCGGTCCCAGTCGGCCTCGGTCTGGTCCCGCATGTGCTTGAGGACCACGATACCGGCGTTGTTGACCAGAATGTCAATCTTGCCAAAGCGCTCGAGCGTCTGGCCGACCAGCCGGTCTACCGCGTCGGCCCGGGTGACATCGGTCTGCACGCCCAGGGCCTGCACGCCCAGCCCTTCAAGGCGGGCTACGGCCGGGGGAATCCGCTCCTGGACCGCCTCGGCCACCACGATGTTGGCCCCGGCCCGGGCCAGGCTGAGGGCGACGCCGCCGCCAATGCCCTGCACACCACCGGTGACAATCGCCACCCGTCCGTCAAGCTGTGTCATACGCCCTCCTTAGGCCTCGTCGAACCAGTGAATGGGATTCCGCCGCTCGACCTGTCCCAGCATGATGGAGGCGGTGGTGTAGCCCAGCAGACACTGCATGGGGCGGCTCAGCGAGCGCACCGTCTCCAGCGGAATGGACAGATAGGCATTCTCCTGTTGTCGCAGCCAGGCACAGCAGTAGGACAGCGAGATGGCCCGCCGCTGTCGGTCGGTGGTATTGGTCCCGCCCCCGTGCCACATCCCGCCGTCAAACAGCAGCACCGAGCCGGCCGGCATGACGATGCTGACGGGCGGCCCGTCCGGGGCGTGGTCCTCAGGCGCCGTATGGCTACCGGGAATCAGTATGGTCCCGCCGTTTTGCGCGGTGTAGGCGTCAATCGCCCACAGGGCGCCGACGACCAGCGGCGGCCGGGGCCGGGGCAGCGGATAGAGGCTGTCGTCGCGGTGCAAATCCTGCGCAGTCTCGCCCCCCAGCAGGGTGATGCCGGTCGCCGAGCTGAGCTGAATCTGGCCGTCGAGATAGGCTTCGGCTATGGCCACAATCCGGGCATGGCTGCACAAGGCGTCCGCCACGCGGGTCTTGGCCATGAGATTGTAAATCCGCTTGGTCTGAAAGCCCTCAAAGTCGGTAATGCCAAGCGGGATGGAGCGGTGAAGGCGGTCCATCTCAGCCCCGACTGCGGCCAGCGTGTCGGCGTCGAGCAAGCCCTCAAGCACGACATAGCCGTCCCGTCCGAGAGCGGCCACGTCTGCGGCAACGGCCTGACGCTCGTCCGGGCTGGACAGGCCCTTGCGCCGCTGGGCGTCCCGAACCTGGATGTCAAATGGGTTGCCGCTCTTGCGGGCGCTCGACTCGTGCATGGGGCAACTCCTGTGGCCGGGCAGGGGAAGGCCGGCCCGGCTTGCTTCTTCCTACTTCCTGGCGAAGACGAAGTAGTCGTCCATCTTGTCCCGGGCCTCGTCCATGTGGCCGACATAGCGATGGAAGCCGCCGTTGTAGTTGCCGTCCTGGCGACGCTGAAACTCGCCCTCGAAGTTATAGTAACCCGGCGTGCAGTCCCGGTTACGGGTGGTCTTGCCGCGGTACTTGATGACCTCCTGCACCCACCACTCCTCGGCCTCGGGAGTCGGGTCTATGGACTGGTAGCCGTGGCGACGCACGTGGTCGATGCAGGCCGCGATATGGGCGCCCTCGGTGTTGAGGATATCGGTCAGGTTGAACTGAAAGGAAGACTGGTAGCCGCCCATGATGAACAGGTTGGGATAGCCCTGGGAGTGGATGCCGAACAGAGTACGAATGCCACTACTGTACTTGTCGGTCAGGTCCAGGCC
>JAAXHF010000397.1 GCA_012271025.1 Deltaproteobacteria bacterium
CGCCAGTATTTTTGAGACCGCTTCTATTAAAGAACTCAATCAGTCCGCTGCCACTGCATAAGACCCTGCTGTTGCTTGATATGATTGACCACCAGGGTGACCGCCGGATGAAGCAGTACGGCCGGCTCGCATTGGCTAATGCGCTGGTGCAGCGTATCAGCAACCTGAAATTCGGTCCGGAAGTCGGGACTGGAAAGGTCAAGGATGATGCCCCGGTCTTCGATACTTGGCTTAACCAAGTCCGGTCTATGGTGAGCGACATTGGTCTTGTCGGAGACCGGGCTGACGTTGCTTCCCGGGTCATTAAGGCCGACTCTCGACAGATTGACCAGATTCTGGAACCCCAATCGGTCGACGCGGTCATCACGTCCCCACCGTATCCAAACGAGAAGGACTATACGCGCACGACACGTTTGGAGTCCGTTATCCTCGGCTTGATACGCAACAAACAGGACTTGCGGTCACTCAAGCAGGACTTGGTCAGGTCCAATACGCGGGGCGTATACAAGTCAGATACGGACGATCTCGAGGTTACGGACCATGCCGAAATACGGAATATCGCCGAGGCCATTGAACAACGTCGGGTTGAACTGGGAAAAACTTCAGGCTTCGAGCGGCTCTATCCACGCCTCACCAAACTCTACTTTGGCGGTATGGCACGCCATCTTGCTTCCCTGCGGCCCGTCCTCAAACCGGGGGCGCGCCTCGCGTATGTGGTCGGCGACCAGGCCTCGTATCTGAGGGTCATGATTCGGACAGGCCGTCTGCTGGCCGAGTTGGCCCAATCCTTGAACTACACCGTCACTGGCATTGACCTGTTTCGGACTCGACCGTCTACGGTGACCGGCGAGCAGCTTCGGGAAGAAGTCGTTTTGCTCGAATGGCCGGGGCGCTGACCGAGAGGGAGGTGCGCCATGCCGTCCCGGAACCGCTATGTGGCGATCATCGAGGCGATTTTCCAGGCCAAGTATTGAGCTGGACAGCGGGCGGTAGCGTTCGAGCGAGAGGATATCGTCAGGTTCGCATCCCGACTGAGTATCCAGCTGCCCAAGAATCTGGGCGACGTAGTGTACAGTTCAGATACCGAACAGCGCTTCCGTCCAGCATTCTTGCCGAGGCTCCCGCAGGGGAGACCTGGATCATTCGTCCCGCTGGGCGGAGTCGATATCAGTTCGTTCTGGTGGCCGACCGGCCGCTCATTCCCAATCCGAATCTTGCGGTGACGAAGATCCCCGACGCGACTCCCGGAATCATCGCGAAGTATGCGTTCAACGATGAGCAGGCTGTCCTGGCTCGCATTCGTTACAACCGACTGATCGACATCTTCCTGGGGATAGCCTGCTATTCACTTCAAAACCATCTAAGGACGACCGTACCTGGAATGGGCCAAGTAGAGACGTGCTCTTCGAGTTTGAACAAACGGATGAGGATATCAGCGTGGTTTCGGAGAAGCATTATCAGCTGGTACCGCCAGACGGCGTGACCGATGAAGACTTGGCCGCCTATCGCCAGCGTCTGTCGGATGTCATCAAGTAGACGTGTCTTTTTCCAGGGGAATAAAGCGCGCAATCTCAAAGCCGTTGCTGAGCTGGGGTTGTTTGTACAGCTCGACCGCATTGGCCACCTCCATCAGCGACAGCGTTAGCCATAACAGGCGCTGGGCATCCAGGGGCATGTCATCCACAGGAAACTGATCGAGATAGGTCGCGCAGGCCTCCAAGCGTGGTCGCAGGGCGCCGTAAAAAGCCCGGATGGCAGGCATTGGGCTTGACACGCGTTTGGCGGTCCGCTCGTTTTCGGTGGCCAGCGCCCAGTCGCCATAGGCTTCCAGGTCTTGAAACGGTGCGGAGAAAACAGGGGCGGCGTGTGACATGGGCGTCTCGCTCCGTCAGGTCCCGACATAGCCTTCGAGAACCCGATGAAAGTGTCGGATCTGTATCTCCTCATCCTGGAGCAGCACATACTTTTTGGCCCGTGAGGCCAGACCAGCCTGGATCTGTTCGTGGGAAAAAGCGTCTTCGTGGAGGATATCCCGCAGCAGACACTTCATGTATTCCTGCCCGATACGCTGGCTGGCGCGGGCTGCGGGTGGGAAGTACAGAGTGATATCCCAGCGGGTCTGATCGACGGCCAGCGGCCAGAAGCTGTAGGTGAGATAGTAATCCTGGGAGACGCCGCGGAACAACAGCAGGGCGAAATTCGGAAAGATGGTGTAGAAATCAAAATCGCCGATCAGCGGCAGGCGTCGCTCGGTGTCGGAGGAGAGCAGACGATAGGCCAAGCTTTCGACCGGTTTGGGGATCCGGTCGGCCGGGACGCGGGACGAGTACACGCTGTGATGGTGGTACAGCCTGACATCCAGCAGGCGGGGGAAGCGACCGTCTTTGAGGGTGCACGAATCGGGGATGGTATGCCGGTGCTGGAAGGGCAGGTGGTACAACTCGTTCTGGGCGTCGAGCGCTACCTTCCAGTTGGCTTTCTCGGTGACGCTATAGGCGTGGGCGCGGGCGAGCTGCCCGAAGTCGGCCGTGCCGAGCTGCCGGGTAATGCCGCCGAGATAGCGGGGCAGGCTCTCCTGCGGGTTGGCAGCCAGGTTGATAAAAATAAACCCCTGCCAGACCTCGGTCGCAACGGGGGTCAGGCCGTGCTCGCTTTTGTCGAGCTCAAAAAAGTTCTCCTCATCCGCAACCCAGGTCAGCCGGCCTGTCGTGTCGTAGGTCCAACTGTGGAAGCCGCACGACAAGACACCCGGACACGAGCCCCTGTCATCCCAGACCAGCTTGTTGCCTCGGTGCGAGCAGACGTTGTGAAAGGCGCGAATCACCTTGTCCGCGCCACGGATGACGAGAATGGACGCTTGGCACACCGCGATGTCTTGGACAAAATAGTCTCCCGGCTTGGGAATCGCCTCAACCCGGCCGACATACAGCCAGGTCCGACGAAAAACCCGCTCGCGTTCGAGCTCGAAATATTCCGGAGAGATGCACGGCTCTGCCGAGACCGGGCCGGTGCCGACCTCGGGATATTTTTTCACCCAGCGTTTGTCAGCGATGACCATTTCCATGCTCGTCTCCTCCCAGATCGAAATAGGCAGTGAAGCAGCGTCTTCCCCATACCCTCCGGGCCGGTCGGGCGTCAAGGAGACGAACAAGCCGGCGCAGTGGCGCCTTGTCGGTTCCGGCCGGCCGGAGTAGACTCGGCGGCTATGTCACACGCGCCCCAGCCGGCGGCAGACGCGGCCGAGCCCCTGTTCACCCGCAATTTCCTGGTGCTGTGCGTTGGCACGCTGCTGTTTTTTGAGAGCATGTTCCTGCTCCTGGCCGTTCTGCCGGTCTTTATTGTCCGGGAGCTGGGCGGCACCGAGGCCCAGGTCGGCGTGGTCGTGGGGGTGTTTGCCCTGGCTGCGGTCATGATTCGGCCGACATCCGGCTGGCTGGTTGAGCGCTGGAGCCGCAAGCTGGGGCTGGCGCTTGGCGCGCTGGTCTACTGTGTCGGGCCGCTCCTGTACACCACGGCCGACTCGGTGCCGCTGATGATTGCCTACCGCTTTTTCCACGGCCTGGGGATTGCCCTGTTCACCACCGCGTCGAGTGTCCTGGTCGCCGACATCGCCCCGCTCGCCCGCCGCGGCGAAGCCATGGGCTACTACGGCATGATGATGAATGTGGCGATGGCGACCGGGCCGGTAGTGGGCGCAGCCCTGGTCGAGCGCAGCGGCTTCAACCAGCTGTTCTGGCTGTCGGCGCTGCTGGCCCTCGGCAGTCTCTTTGTGATTGCGCTCTTGGCCGAGCCCGCCCGTCAGCCCTCTGCGGCTCGGCTGTCCCGCCCGTCCCTGCTCAGCCGCTCGGCCGTCTTTCCGGGTTTTCTGGCCATCTGCATGACCATGTCGTTCGGCGCGGTCTTGTCGTTTCTGCCGCTGTTCGTGCAGGCTCGCCAGCTCGGCAACCCGGGCTGGTATTTTATCGTCTATTCGGTCGCCGTCATTCTGGCCCGTCCCGTGTCCGGCAAATGGTCCGACCGCTTTGGCCGCGCTCGGGTGATTATCCCGGGGCTGCTCCTGCTGACTCTGGCCATGACTCTCCTGGCCCAGGCTACCTCCGTGGCCTGGCTGCTCGGCGTGGCCGCCCTGCAGGGCCTGGGCTTCGGCGCCGTGCAGCCGGCGCTGATGGCCTTGTGTGTGGATCGCGCGACCGAGCGCGAGCGGGGTCCGGCTCTGGCCACCCTGATGCTGGCGTTTGATATCGGCCATGGGCTGAGCGCAATCGGCCTGGGTCTGCTGCTCGAACAGACGAGTTTTCCGACCATGTTCCTGTTCACCGCCGGAGTGTCCCTGCTCGGTGCGGTCGCCCTGGCCGGCGCGTCTTACGGCTCAGCGGCCACAGCTGCGGGGCGCGCGGACAGACCTGCCGCCACCACACCGGCACCAGGCCCAGACTGAGGATTGGCAGCACCACCAGCCAGACCGAGCGCCAGGGAAACCAGCGCGGCGCCGGACTGGAAAAGAGCCAGCTGCCGAGGCCGGTCAGCAGTAGAAAAACGGACAGGGCGGCGCTGACTACGGCCAGCAGCGTCCGGCCCAGGCGGCGTCGTCCGTGCTGGGTCGCCTGGCCCAGCGCCTGCTGCTGAGGCCCCCAAAAGCCCGGCGGGCGAACCTGGCGGTAGAAGGTCCGGAGCTGGGCGTCGTCGGCTCTGGCCGTGCGGAGCGAGGCCCATATGCCCGCGCCGGACGAGACGCCGGCGACCAGCAGCAGGCGCAGGGCCTCATGGCTGTCAGGGACGGTCAGCAGCAGGATTGGGGCCAGCACGCACGACACGCCGATGGCGGTCAGTTCTCCGACAGCGGTAATCCGCCACCACAGCCAGCGCAGGACCAGCATGACGCCCATGCCGGCCCCGAACAGCAGGCTGATCTTCCAGGCGGTCTGAATCGAGGACAGATGAAACATGATGAACAGGGCGATGACCAGCAGCCCGATATTGGCCCCACGGGCCACCCACACCAGCGAGCGCTGGCTCGGCTCGCGTCCCAGCCAGCGCTCGCATATCAGGCGACGGTATATGTCGTTGCTCCAGTACGACGCGCCCCAGTTCAGATGGGTGTCCACGGTTGAGGCCAGGGCGGCCAGCAGGCCCAGCAACATCAGGCCCTTGAGCCCGGACGGCAGGAGTTCGGCAATTCCCCGGACAAAAGACGCCTCCCGGTCGGCGACCAGCGCACCGCCGCTCAGGCTCGGCTCGGGCGGCAGCAGCACGAGCAGGCCCAGGCCGATCGCAATCCACAGCAGGCTGCGCACAAGGACCTGGGCCAGGGTGAACACCAGGCTGGCCCGCTTGGCGTCCAGGTCGCTCCGACAGGCCATGCTGCGCTGGGCCAGGTAGCCGGTTCCGTCGGCATTCATCTGTACCAGCCACTGGAGGGCCAGTAGAGCCAGAAACGCGCCTGACACGTCTTTGGCCTGGGACGGGGTGAAGGCCAACAGCTGGCTGGCCCGGATTCCGCCCGGCCCGGCCTGCCCGGTGTAGACGGCCGCCAGCCGGCCGGCCAGGCCGTCCAGCCCGCCGACCTCGACCAGAACCCAGCCGGCGTAGGCGGCCGTGGCCAGCATGGCCACGCCAAATTGCAGCACGTCGGTTGCCACCACGCTGCGCAGCCCGCCGGTGGTCGAATAGAAAACGGTCACCACCACGAGCAGGCCGATGGACAGCAGGTTGTCGGTTGAGCGAATCCACACCTCGGGGCTGGTGTCGGGAAGTGTGGTCAGAGGAGTGTCGAGCCAGCGCACGGCCGCCAACAGCGGCTCGTACAGCTCGGGGGCGAGCCAGGCGTGCCAGACCAGAAAGGGCTCGGCGATGCGGGTGGTGGCCAGCAGTACGATGGCCAGGACAGTACAGTTGAAGATCGTGCCAAAATAGATCGCCTTCACCCCGCGCAGCAGCAGGGCGGCGGGCTGGCTGTAGCGCCGCTCGGTCAGCTCGGCGTCGGTCAGCACGCCGGCCCGCCGCCAGGCCGGCGCCAGGACAAAGCCGACCAGCAGAAAGGACAGGGCGTAGGACCAGATCCACCACAGCGAAAAAATGCCGGACACTGCCAGCAGGCCGGTGCATAACAGCGGCGTGTCCGCAGCAAACTGGGTCGCCGCCATGCTGATGCCGGCCCGCCAGCCGGTGAGACTCCGCCCGGCCAGAAAGTATTCTTCGAGATTCTGTGAGGCCAGGCGGCGGGAACGCAGACCTGCGGCGACGGCGTACACCACGAAGGCCGCCAGCAGGCAGATATCAAGCGTCTCCAGGCCCATGCGTGTGTCCGAGTGCGGTCACAGAGGAAGGGAAGGGCAGAGTCATTTTACTCTTTCGGCCGCATGCATTATATTTGCCCCCGCCCACCGCGATCAACAAGCATGAACACGCCCCGTGTTGACCCCGCGCTGTCCCGCCTGCACCGCCAGTGGTGGGCGATCAGCCTTGTCTGCGGTCTGAGTCTGGGGCTGGGCTATGCGCTGTTGTCCACCGGCTGGCCGCCGCCGGCCGCCCGGTGCTGGGCGCTGTCGGCCGGCTGTGTGATGGCGGTCGAGCTGGTTTTCTTACGGCGATGGCTACCGGACAACTCCAGACAGCCCGGCCAGCCTCTGCTGCCGGCCCTGGGTCTGGGCAACCTGCTGACCATCGGACGTGGCCTGCTGGTCGGTCTGCTGGCCGGCTTTGTGGGCCTGGGCTGGCCGCCCGGCTGGCTGGCCTGTCTGCCGGCCGGCCTGTACAGCCTGGCCGCCGTCGGCGACTCGCTCGACGGCTATGTGTCTCGGAAAACGCACTACACCACCTACCTGGGCCAACGCCTGGACATGCAGGTCGATGCCCTGGGCCTGCTGGTGGCGACCGGCCTGGCCGTGCACTACGGTCAGCTGCCCGTCTGGTACCTGGGGCTGGGGCTTGCCCACTATGGCTTTGGCTTGGGCCGGTGGTGGCGCAGGCGGCGGGGAAAACCGGTCCACAGCCTGCCGCCGCGTCCCGCCCGAGCCGTGATCGGCGGCTGCCAGGTCGGCTTTATTTGCGTCGTGCTGTGGCCCGTCTTCTCGCCCCCGCTGACAACGCTGGTCGGCCTGCTGTTCGTGATGCCCACCCTGCTCACAACTGGCCGCGACTGGCTGGCGGTGAGCGGCCGGCTGGCGGCCACTGAATAGGAATCTTGTTGCATTTTGCGGGAAATCGTGCATGTTCGTGTGTCGGTGAGGCGCGGGTAAAGTTGAAGGAGGGCCGACCATGGGTGAAGCAAGCGTTCAGCCGATAACGCGGGCCCGTATCCCGACTCCCGACGGGGAGTTTCAGCTGTGCGTGTATAAAAACGGGCAGGCCGACAAGGAGCACCTGGCGCTGGTGCTGGGGGAGGTGGCGGATCGTCCCGACGTGCTGGTCCGGGTTCACTCCGAGTGCTTCACCGGCGACGTGCTGGGCTCGTTGCGCTGCGACTGCGGCTCCCAGCTGAACCGCTCCATGCAGTGGATCGCCCAGGAGGGGGCCGGCATCATCGTCTATCTGCGTCAGGAGGGCCGGGGAATCGGCCTGTCCGACAAGCTGCGGGCGTATAATCTCCAGGATCAGGGCTATGATACGGTTGACGCCAACCTCCTGCTCGGTCACCAGGCCGACGAGCGCGATTACACCGTGGCGGCGCAGATTCTCAAAGACCTGGCCGTCCCGTCCGTCCGTTTGCTGACCAACAATCCGTTCAAAATCGAGAGCTTGCAGGAGCATGGGATGCCGGTCAGCGCCCGCGTGCCGCTGCCCGCCCAGGTGACGGCCGAAAATGCCGACTACCTGCAAACCAAGGTCCAGCGCATGCACCATCTGCTGAGCCTCGACGCGGGTGCCTCGGCCGTGCCGACCCGCGCCAACGGCGCCCCGGCTGAGCCGCTTCGGTCGCCCGCCCCCTACGACACCCACCGGCGCGCCCTGCTGGCGCGTATGGTTGACCATCGCCAGCGCACCGGGCGTCCCTTCGTCACCCTGAGTTACGCGCAGAGCGTGGACGGCTGCATCGCCGCCCGCCCGGGCCAGCCTATGGCCCTCAGCGGACCGCAGTCGCTCGTCCTGACTCACCAGCTGCGGGCCGACCATGAGGCCATTCTGGTCGGCATCGGAACAGTGCTGGCCGACAACCCGAGCCTGACCGTTCGTCTGGTCACGGGTCGCAACCCCCAACCGATCATCGCCGACAGCCGCCTGCGCTTTCCGTCCGACGCCACGCTGCTCCAGCATCCTGACCGGGCGGCCTGGATTGCCAGCAGCCAGCAGGCCGACGGCCAGCGTCAGGCCGCCCTTGAGGCTGCCGGGGCGCGCATTCTGTGGCTACCGCCAAACGCGCGCGGACAGGTCGATCTGGCCGCATTGCTGGAACGCCTCGGACAGCTCGGCATCAACAGCCTGATGGTCGAGGGCGGCACCCGCATCATCACCAGTTTTCTGTCCGAACGGCTGGTCGATTCAGTCGTGTTGACCATCGCCCCAACCCTGCTGGGCGGGCTGCGGGCGGTGCGTAAACTGCGGCTCCTCGATTCGGTCCATCTGCCGCGTCTGCGCAATGTCCGCTATCACCAGCTCGAAGACGACATCATCATGTGGGGCGACCCGGTGTGGGAAGTCCGAGAGGGGCGGGCGGCTCAGGAGCGGCCATGAGGTGCCAGGCCCTGTACTTCACCGCTCCGTATCGGCTCACGGTGCGGGAAGAGCCGCTGGCCCTGCCGCTGAGCGGACAAATCCTGGTCCAGACTGTGCTGTCGGCCATTAGCGCCGGCACCGAGCTGTTGGTCTATCGCGGTCAGGTCCCCAGCGACATGGCGGTCGATGAAACCATTGCCGCGCTGAGCGGCGCCTTCGGCTTTCCGCTGAAGTACGGCTACGCGGCCGTTGGGCGCGTCATGGCCGTGGGGCCGGACGTCTCCCCGGACTGGGAGGGGCGGCTGGTGTTTGCCTTTCATCCCCACGAGAGCCACTTTGTGACCACGCCGGCCGAAGTGATGCCGCTGCCGGACGGCATGACGCCAGACCGAGCCGTGTTTCTGCCCAATATGGAAACTGCGGTCAATCTGCTGATGGACGG
Organism: Deltaproteobacteria bacterium; assembly: GCA_012271025.1. Next base: position 9,095 of record JAAXHF010000397.1, read on the forward strand.
CCAACCGCTGATCGGGGAACGGGTGGTGGTGGTCGGTCAGGGCATCGTCGGTCTGCTGACCACCAGCCTGCTGGCCCGGCTGCCGCTCGGCCGGCTGGTCAGCCTCGATGGCTATGCCGGGCGTCGAGATCGCTCCTTGGGGCTGGGCGCCCAGGCCAGCCTGGATGCCGGGGCGCCCGATGTGCTGGAGCGGCTGGGGCGGGCTCTCGAAGACGACGCGCCGGCCCAGGGCGCGGATCTGACGTATGAGCTGTCGGGCAATCCGGTCGCGCTGGATCTGGCTATCGCCGCGACCGGCTTTGCCGGACGGGTGGTGATCGGCTCGTGGTATGGACACAAGCGGGCGGCCATAGACCTCGGCGGCCGCTTTCACCGCAGCCGGATGCGTCTGATCAGCAGCCAGGTGAGCAGTCTTGCTCCGGAGCGGACCGGCCGCTGGACCAAAGCGCGCCGTTTGCAGCTGGCCTGGCGGATGCTCGAACAGCGCCCGTCCGGGCCGTGCCTGACCGAGCTGATCAGCCACCGTTTTCCGTTTGGGCGTGCGCCCGAGGCCTACGCCCTGCTCGACCAACAGCCGCAGCACGCGCTGCAAGTCGTGCTGAGCTACGAGGACTGCAAAGGGTGAACGTGTCACCAGGTTCGGTTGGAGGACACCTTGACCCTTTGTGAGAAACAGGGAGGACACGCGTATGTATAAGGTTGCCATTAAGCGGGATTTCATGGCCCAGCACTTTCTGATCGGAGGCGACTGGGGGGCCGAGAATGAGTGGCACTCACACCATTACCAGGCCGAGGTCCAGCTGGAGGGCGACAGCCTGGATCAGCACGGCTACCTGGTTGACATCGTTGACATTGAGGCCAATCTGGACGCCCTGGTAGCCTATTTCCGGGACACTACCCTGAATGAAAAGCCCGAGTTCGAGGGCCTCAATCCCAGCATTGAGCGCTTTGCCCACATCTTCTGCCGGGCGCTGGCCGAACGCTTGCAGGCGCCGACCCTGACGGCCATTACGGTCATCCTGTGGGAGCACGAGAACGCCTGGGCGTCGTATCGGCAGGAGGTGGCGTGCGGGTCGGGCTCCTGATTTACGGCAGTCTGGATATTCTGACTGGCGGTTTTCTGTATGATCGCCTGCTGGTCGACTATCTGCGTCGTGAGGGGGACGAGGTCGAGGTCATCAGCCTGCCGTGGCGGACGTATGGGCGTCACCTGAGCGATAATCTCTCGGCCGCTTTTTTCCAGCGTCTGTGTCGGGCGTCGTGCGATGTGCTGATTCAGGACGAGTTGAACCATCCGTCGGTGTGGTGGCTCAACCGCCGGCTGAGACGGCGGGTCGGCTACCCGCTGGTCAGCATTGTCCACCTGCTGCGTTCGAGCGAGGCGCGGCCAGCCTGGCAGAATCGTTTCTACCGCTGGGTGGAACGGCGCTACTTGCAGACCCTCGACGGTCTGATTTTCAACAGCAGAACGACCGGCCGTCAGGTCGAAGCCCTGATCGGACCGGGCTGTCCGAGTGTGGTGGCCTATCCCGGCTGTGATCATGTTCGGCCCACGCTGAGTCCCGACGCCATCGCCGCTCGGGCCGAGCAGCCCGGCGCGCTGCGGGTGCTGTTTATCGGCAATCTGATTCCGCGTAAGGGCCTGCACGTGCTGATCGAGGCCCTGGCCGGTCTGCCCCAGGCTGACTGGCGGCTCACGGTGATCGGCGCGCTGGATATGGATCCGGCCTACGTCCGTCGGGTGCGCCGCCAGATCGACCAAGTCGGTGCTCAGGCTCAGATCAGCCTGCTGGGAGCCCTGCCCCACGAACACGTCGTGCCCCACCTGGTCAGTCACCAGGTGTTGGCCGTACCCTCGCTGTACGAGCCGTTCGGGATTGTGTATGTCGAGGCGCTGGGCTTTGGTCAGCCGGTCATTGCCACCACGGTTGGCGCGGCCCACGAAATCATCAGCCACGGCCGTGAGGGCTTCCTGGTCGCGCCCGGTGACAGTCCGAGTCTGGCCCGCCACCTCGGTCACCTTCACGTCGACCGCCGGGACTTGGTGCGGATGAGTCTGGCCGCCCGGCAGCGCTACCACAGCTGCCCGACCTGGGACGACAGCGCGCGCCGCATCCGCCACTTTCTCTCGACTCTGGTTGGGCCATGAGCCGTTTCCCGGGCTACTCCTACCCCCACTACCTGGCGGCCAAAAAGAGCCTGGACGACCGCTCGCTCAACCGTCAGGTGTGGCGACGTTTTGCCGAGCTGCTGCCCCAGGCCAGCAGGGATCGGCCCCTGCGTCTGCTTGAGGTCGGGGCTGGTATCGGCACGATGATCGAGCGAGTCCTGGAAGGGCGGCTGCTGAGCCGGGCGACCTACACCGCCATTGACGTGGACATGGCCAGTATCGGCGAGGCCGCCCGTCGTCTGCCGGGCTGGGCGGCGCAGCACGGATTGCGTGTCAGCCCAGCGAGGCTACCCGGCTCGTCCTCTCAGGGGCGGCGCTGGTGGTTGCGCGTGCAGCCCGGCCAGAGAGCCGGACCGGATGCCGTCCGGGATGTGACGGTCGAGTTGGAAGCCGTGGAGCTGTCAGCCTTTGTGCGTCGCGAACAGGGCAGCCGAACCTGGGATGTGCTGCTCGCCCATGCCTTTCTGGACCTGGTTGACGTGGCCGTGGTCTTGCCCGAACTGGTGTCCGTGCTGTCGCCCGGCGGGCTGTTGTACTCCACCCTGACCTTTGACGGAGCGACGATTTTTCAGCCTCAGATTGAGCCCCGGCTCGACACTCAGATCGAGGCCCTCTATCACCGGAGCATGGATCAGCGGCACGTCGCCGGGGCTCGGTCTGGGGGCAGTCGGGCCGGGCGGCAGCTGTTCGGCCATATGCACAGCGCCGGGCTTGAGGTGACAGCGGCCGGTAGCTCCGACTGGGTGGTGTTTGCCGGGCCGGACGGCTATCCGGCCGACGAGGCGTATTTTCTGGGCTGTATTCTTGACACGCTTGAGACTGCCCTGAGCGGCCATCCCGAGCTTGATCCTCGGCGCTTTGCCGACTGGCTGGCCCGGCGCCGGGCGCAGCTTGAGGACGGCTCCCTGGTGTATATCGCCCACCAGCTCGATCTGCTGGGCCGCCTGCCCAAAAAACCCCCTGCCTGAGCAGAGGGTTTTTCGAGAGCCACCCATCGGAGTCGAACCGACGACCTGCTAATTACGAATCAGCTGCTCTACCAACTGAGCTAGGGTGGCAGAATGGACAGGCGCGTCGATGAAGAGGGATAAATGACCGCCGACACAATGTCAATCGGCCTTGTCCGGCGGGCCGAGTCGGGCCAGCAGCTCGTGTGCCGCCCGCCTCGGCTCGGCCGCAGCGCTGAGCGCCGAGATGAGGGCGACGCCGTGGGCGCCCGCGCTACGCACGGCCGCGATCCGGTCGGCGTGTATGCCGCCGATGGCGAAGACCGGAGCCGGGCTGTGGCGGACCGCCTGGCGCAGACGCGCCAAGCCCTGGGGCTGGCCGTAGTCGGCTTTGGAGGGAGTGAAATACACCGGTCCGAAGACCACAAAATCGGCTCCCTGGGCGGCCGTGATTTCGTCCGGCGAATGGGTCGAGACACCGATCAGTCTGTCTGGGCCGAGGAGCTGACGGGCCGTGCTGACCGGAAGAGAGGTCTGTCCCAGGTGGACCCCGTCAGCACCAACCGCCAGGGCCACATCGAGACGGTCGTTAATCAGCAGCCGGGCCGCATAACGATCGGTGAGGTCGCGTAGCCGGCCGGCCAGCCGGTACAGCTCTCCGCCCTCCAGGTCTTTCTCGCGTAGCTGAACGGCGCGGACGCCGCCGTCGAGGGCGGCGTGGACGACCTCGGACAGAGGCCGACCGGCCGTCTGGCGGCGGTCGGTGACAAAGTACAGGCGGAAGTCAATCAATTTATTCGAGGAGACCCTGGAGGGGGCTTGAGGCCGTGGCGTACAGCTTCCTGGGCATACGCCCGGCCAGGAAGGCTTTGCGCCCGGCCTGGATGCCCAGCTTCATGGCCTCGGCCATCAGGATGGGGTCGTCGGCCGCAGCAATCGCCGTGTTCATCAGGACCGCGTCACAGCCCATTTCCAGGGCCACCGCCGCATCCGAGGCGGTGCCCACCCCGGCGTCGACAATCACCGGCACGCTGCTGTGTTCGCGGATGATCTGGATGTTGTAGGGATTGCGAATGCCCAGCCCCGAGCCGATCGGGGCGGCCAGCGGCATGACCGCAGCGCAGCCCATGTCTTCGAGTTTTTTGCACGAGATCGGGTCATCGTGAATATACGGCAGGACGACAAAGCCCTCCTTGACCAGCACCTGGGCTGCCTCCAGGGTGGCCGGAATATCGGGGAAGAGGGTCTTGTCGTCGCCGATGACCTCCAGCTTGACCAGATTGCCGACCCCGGCCTCGCGGGCCAGACGGCAGGTCCGGATCGCGTCGTCCGCAGTATAGCAGCCGGCGGTGTTGGGCAGAATGGTGTAGGTGCCGGGATCAATGTAGTCGAGCAGATTCTCCTTGTTCGGGTCGGTGATGTTCACCCGCCGTACCGCAACGGTCACGATCTCGGCCCCCGAGGCTTCGATCGCCCGTTTGGTCTCGGCAAAATCCTTATACTTGCCCGTCCCGACGATGAGGCGCGACTGGTACTCTTTGCCAGCAAGAATGAATGGGTCATGCATGGTCCATCTACCCCGTTGTGTGTGTCCGCGCTTATCCCCCGCCCACAAAGTTGACGACCTCAACCACATCGCCGGCCTGAAGGCGCTGCCGGCCATAGTCGGTGCGGGGGATGATGTCTCGATTCACCTCGGCGGCAATGCGCTTATGGGTGAGACCCAGATCGTTGACCAAGTCCGCCAGCGTCCAGCCGTCCTGACACTCGCGCTCTTCGCCGTTAAGGACGATCCTCATAACCGCCTCACCATATGCCTTCGCCTGGAGATTGACAAGCCATACGGGCCGTCCCTGGACAAGCTGCGGGGCTTTTGTTATTCCCCTCGCACATGCGCAGCCAGACAACACGGAGAAGCCTATGCCAAGCGTCAGCCGGGCGCTGATCAGCGTCAGCGATAAACGCGGAGTGGTCGAGTTCGCCCGCGGCTTGGCCGCCCTCGGTATCGAGATTGTGTCAACCGGCGGCACCGCCCGGGCGCTGAGCGAGGCCGGTGTGGCGGTCGTGCAGGTCGAGGACTTCACCGGTTTTCCGGAGATGCTCGACGGACGGGTCAAGACCCTGCACCCGCGCATCCATGCCGGGATTTTGCACCGCCGGGACGACCCCCAACATATCCGGGCGATGGACGAACACGGCTTGCAGCCGATCGATCTGGTGGTCGTGAATCTGTATCCATTTGAGCAGACGGTCGCCCGCCCCGACTGCTCGTTTGCCGAGGCGATCGAGAATATCGACATTGGCGGGCCGTCTCTGCTGCGGGCGACGGCCAAGAATCACGCCCACGTCGGGGTGGTGGTTGACCCGGACGATTATCCTCGGGTGCTGAGCGCGCTCCAGACCGACGGCGGCCTGTCGGCCGAGCACAGGCTTGAGCTGGCCAAGAAAGCGTTTCGACTGACCGCCCGCTACGACGCGGCGATTGCCGATTATCTGGGCCGACTCGACGGCGACGCAGACGCGCCGTTTGGCGACACCGTCCACTTCCAGTACGTCAAGGCCCAGGATTTGCGCTACGGTGAAAACCCCCACCAGCGCGCCGCCTTCTACCATGCCCCGGAGATTCAGGAGGCGTGTATTGCCAACGCCCGCCAGCTGCAGGGCAAGGAACTGTCGTTCAATAATATCGTTGATGCCAACGCGGCTTTTGAGCTGCTGCACGAGTTCGAGCAGACGGCGGCGGTGGCCGTCAAGCACACCAATCCGTGTGGCGCGGCCACGTCCGAGACCTCGCTGGCCGAGGCTTTCCGCAAGACCCGGGCGTGCGATCCGGTATCGATTTTTGGCGGCATTGTCGGCTTCAACCGCGAGCTTGACGCGGACACGGCCCAGGAAATCCTGGATCTCTACCAGCACGGATTTCTGGAGATCGTTCTTGCCCCGGGCTTTTCCGCTCCGGCGCTGGAGCTGCTGGCCTCGTCCAAGCGTCTGCGGAATATCCGACTGCTTGAGATCCCGGCGCTGGCCGGTCCCCAGCCGGCTCGCTTCGAGGCCAAGCCGGTGGTGGGCGGGCTGCTGCTTCAGGAGCGCGACCGCAGCCGTATCCGGGCCGAAGACTGCCAGGTGGTGACCAAGCGCAGCCCCAGCGCCGAGGAGTACCGGGCGCTGGACTTTGCCTGGCGGATCTGCAAGCACGTCAAGTCGAACGCCATTGTCCTGACCGGACCGGATCAGATCGTCGGGGTTGGGGCGGGTCAGATGAGCCGGGTCGATTCGGCCAAGATTGCCGTGTCCCGGGCGCAGGACTTGGGGCTGGAGACACGGGGCTCGGTGGTTGGCTCGGACGCCTTCTTTCCCTTTCGGGACGGCCTCGATGTCACGGCTGCGGCCGGGGCGACGGCAGTCATTCAGCCCGGCGGCAGCCTGCGCGACGCCGAGGTCATTGCTGCGGCCGACGAGCACGGCATGGCGATGATCTTTGCCGGCATGCGCCATTTCCGGCACTAGCATGAGGGTCCTGGTCATTGGCGGCGGTGGCCGTGAACACGCGCTGGTGTGGAAGATGCACCACAGCCCGCGGGTGTCCCGAATCTACTGTGCCCCGGGCAATCCGGGTATGGACGGTTTGGCCCAACCGGTCGCGCTCAGGCCCGAGGACATTCCGGGTCTGCTGCGTTTTGCCCAGGACGAGCGCGTCGACCTGACCGTGGTCGGACCCGAGCTGCCGCTGAGCCTGGGCATTGTTGACGCCTTCGAGGCGGCCGGCCTGCGCATCTTTGGCCCGCAACGTCAGGCCGCACGGCTGGAGGCCAGCAAGGCCTTCACCCGTGAGCTGCTGCGCGCCCAGGGGGTGGCCTCACCCGCCTTTTACTCCTGCACCGACCCGGACGAGGCGCACCGCTATGCGGCCGATGTTGGTCCCCCGCTCGTGGTCAAGGCCGACGGTCTGGCCGCCGGCAAAGGCGTGCTGATCTGTCCTACGCTTGAAGAAGCCGACGCCGCAATTGAGCGCATCATGCGCGAACGGGCCTTTGGCGCGGCCGGCGAGCGGGTGGTGATTGAGGAGTTTCTGGAGGGCGAAGAAGTCTCCTTCCTGGCCTTGAGCGACGGTACGAGCGTGTTGCCGCTGGCGTCCTCGCAGGATCACAAGCGCGTGTTTGACGCCGACCAGGGGCCGAATACCGGCGGCATGGGCGCCTATTCTCCGGC
>JAAXHF010000272.1 GCA_012271025.1 Deltaproteobacteria bacterium
CCCTGCTGCTGGTGTTTGCGGTGTTTTATTTTCTGTTGATCCGACCTCAGCAACAAAAGGCCAAAGCCCATAAAGCCATGCTGGGGAATCTGAAACGCAACGACGAAGTTGTGACAGCCGGGGGCTTGTACGGGAAAATCGTCGAACTCGGGGAGACCGATGTCAGACTCGAAATTGCGTCCAATGTCCGCGTTCGGATTGACCGTTCGCGGATTGAAACCCTGCTGGGCGGCAAAGTCAGAAAAGACACCAAAGAAGGACGGGACGGGAAGGAGAAGGGATGACCAGCATCGGGTATCGGATCGCTCTGGTTGCCGGCCTGACCGTATGGGCGCTCGTCTATCTGATGCCCTCGCTGATGGCCGTGCCCGACTGGTGGCGCACCATACTTCCCACCAGCCAGATCCGGCTGGGGCTTGATCTGCGGGGAGGCACCCATCTTCTGCTGGAGATCGACCTGGACGAGGCGCTCAGGAACAATCTCGACCGGACCATTGCCGAGATCCAGCGCGCCTTTGACGACGCGTCGATTCGTGGAACGACCCTCAGCCGCGATAACCACACGCTGCATCTGAGGACGCCCGACCAGGACACCACAAATCAGGTCCAAACCGTGCTGTCCGAGCAGTTTCCCAATCTGGTGCAGACGCCGGCCGGAGACGGCCAGATGACGCTGGTCTATGACAGCCGTCAGGTCCGCACCTTGCACGAATACGCTATCGATCAGACGCTTGAGACGCTGCGCAACCGGATTGACCAGTTCGGGGTGACCGAGCCGATTGTCCAGCGCCAGACCGACCAGTTCAGCGGTGAGGAACAGGTCGTCGTTCAGCTGCCCGGCATCCAGGACGCCGCGCGGGCCAAACGGCTCATCGGTCAGACTGCGGTGCTGGAGTTCAAGCTGGTGGCCAATGCCGGCGCGCAGGGGGCGGGCACGGTCACCCTGCGCGGACAGGATCTCGATCCGCTCTCGGGCGAGGTGATTACCTCCGAATATACGCTCGAGGAGCGAACCTTGATGACCGGAGAGGCGGTGGCCGACGCCCGAGTGCGTCCCAGCGTTGATATCGAGGGGCCATATGTCGAGCTGGTTCTGAGCGGCGCGGGCGCCCGGGTGTTTGAAGAAATTACGGGCGCCAATGTCGGGCGCCAACTGGCCATCATTCTCGACAATACCGTGTACTCAGCGCCCCGTATCAATGAACGGATAGGCGGTGGCCGGGCCGCGATCACCGGCAGTTTCGATATCAAAGAAGCCCGTGACCTGGCCATTGTCCTGCGGGCCGGAGCGCTGCCGGCCCCGGTCACCATTGCCGAAGAGCGAACCGTCGGTCCTTCGCTCGGTCAGGACTCCATCCGCCAGGGGGTGCGCTCCTTCATCATCGGCGGGATTATCGTGGTGGTGTTCATGATACTGTACTACAGGCTGGCCGGGGTGCTGACCGATGTTGCGGTGGGGCTCAATATTCTGTACCTGCTGGCCGCCCTGGCCATGTTTGAGGCGACCCTGACCCTGCCCGGTATTGCCGGGATCATTCTGACGGTCGGCATGGCGGTTGATGCCAACGTGCTGATCAATGAGCGGATGCGGGAGGAACTGCGGCGCGGCAAGAGCGCTCGGGCCGCAGTTGAGTCCGGCTATGAAAACGCTCGTCCGGCGATCCTGGACTCCAATATCACGACCTTTCTGTCTGGCTTGATTCTGTTTCAGTTTGGCTCGGGACCGATCCGCGGCTTTGCCGTCACGCTGTGCATCGGAATTGTGAGTACCGTCTTTACTGCGGTGGTGGTGACCCGGATGGTCTACGACTATTTCTTATCCAGGCGTCGCCTGGTGGAGCTGAGTGTCTAGATGGAGCTGATCAGACCCGGAACCAATATCGACTTTCTGCGCTATTCCAAAATAGCCGCCGTCTTTTCCAGCCTGCTGGTCCTGATCGGTCTGGCCACCTTCTTTGTCCGGGGCGGGCTGACCTATGGGGTCGATTTTGCCGGTGGGACGATCGTACACGTGAAGTTCAACGATCCGCCCACGATTGCCGAAGTCCGCCAAGTGCTGTCCGCAACCGCTATCCAGGATCTGTCGGTGCAGGATTTCGGCCTGTCTGGGGATGAGTTTCTGATCCGTATGGCGGAGCCCGAGACGGATATCGGCACAGACGAGGACCAGACCAGCCCCTCCGCCCAGGTCCAGGACACTCTCAAGGAATACTTTGGCGAGCGCCTGCTGCCCGTCCAGCGGGTGGAAACGGTCGGGCCCAAAGTCGGACGGAATCTGCGCACACGGGGCATCCTGAGCGTTCTGTTTGCGGCCCTGGTCATGGGCACCTATATTGCTTTTCGGTTTCAGCTCGGCTTCGGCATTGGCGCGGCGGTGGCGCTGTTTCATGACGTGCTCATCACCGCCACCGCGCTGCTGCTGATGGATGTGGAGTTCGACCTGCCGATTGTCGCCGCCTTTCTGACCGTCATCGGCTATTCGGTCAACGACACGGTGGTGGTGTGCGACCGCATTCGGGAGAATCAGCGCAAGATGCGCCGCGAGACCCTGGCGACGATTATTCAGCGCAGTATCAACGAGATGCTCAGCCGGACGCTGATTACCTCCGGAACAACCTTGATGGTCCTTCTGGCCCTGTATTTTTTGGGCGGATCGGTCATCAACGGCTTTGCCTTCGTTCTGCTGGTCGGTTTCACGATTGGCACCTACTCCTCGATCTATGTCGCCAGCCCGATTGTTCTGCTGTGGAGCGGGGAGGGCAGACGGCGCTGAAGCCGTCCCGCCATCTTGGGGGTGGAATGGCGTGTGCCGCTCTGGGCGCGGGACCTCACAGCGACTCCTCCCGGCGTGGCCTCAGAGGCCTGCAAGTTCTTGTCTGCATTGACGATATGGCAGGGGTGTGGTATATCCCGCGCCTTAATGCAGGGGAGAATTGTCGCTGGGACAGGGAGGGAGCAGTGAGTTCTGGGCAGAAAGCAGGGGTGCTGAAAAATCCTCATGAGAGTAAAATGTACTCTCGTTTCTCCCATTTTTATGATCGGATTTTTACGCGACTTTTCACCGAGCGGATCGTGAACGCCGTTCAGGCCCTGAATATCCGGCCGGGAGCAAGCGTGCTTGAGGTCGGTGTTGGAACCGGGCTATCGCTGGCCGCCTATCCCGCCCACTGTGAGGTGACGGGCATTGATCTGGCACCCGATATGCTGGAGCGGGCGCGGGAAAAAGCCTTTGATAATGGCTGGCGTCATATCCAGCTCAGGGAAATGGACGCCCTCAACCTCGATTTTCCGGATAATACGTTTGACTACGTGACCTCATTCCACGTCATCAGCGTCGTGCCTGACCCGGTTCGCATGATGAAGGAAATCCATCGGGTGTGTAAGCCCGAGGGCAAGGTCGTCATCATCAACCATTTTCGGACCACCAAACCGGTGCTGGGGCCGATTGTCGGTGCGCTTGACCCGCTCACCCGGCGTCTGGGCTGGAGTGCGTCGCTGCGTCTGAAGCAGGCCTTTGACGGCGTGCCGATCCGGATTGAACAGCGGTTCAAAACGTCTCCGCTGTCGCTGTTTACCGTTGTCGTGGCCAAGAATGAGAAGCAGACCCGCAACGGACACCAGATCCCGAACAACGGGGCGGGCCATCCGTCGCAGACAGGCGAACCGCTACTTCGCCCGTGATAGATAGTTTCCCGTCTCGGTATCGACTCTGACGGTTTCCCCAATTTCAATAAAACCGGGTACGCGAACGACCAGGCCGGTTTCCGTCGTGGCCGGTTTGAGTTCGTTATTGACGGTTGCGCCCTTGAGAGAGGGGGGCGTGTCCTCAACCCTGAGGTCTACGGTCTTGGGCAGGGAAATGCCGACCGGCTGACCGTTATGCAGGTCAACCTTGATCATCAGATTGGGGGTCAGGAATTGGACCGCCTGGCCCAGGCTGTCTTGTGACAGCTCTATCTGTTCATAGCTCTGGGCATTCATGAAATGGTAGGTCCCGCTCGATTCATACAGGTACTGCATGTCTTGCTGGTCGAGCGTGGCCCGCTCGATTTTGTCGTCTGAGCGAAACTTGTTCTCGGTCTGTAGACCGGTGCGCAGGTTGCGTAGCTTGGTCTGGACAAAGCCACGCTTATTGCCCGGAGTGACGTGTATCAACTCCATAACACGGTGGAGGTCGTCGCGATACACGATCAGCGTTCCCACTCGCAGCTGTGTGGCCTGTACGAACATGTTGAAACCTCGCTCAGTGGAGCTGATCTTCGGGCGGCGCCGGAGGGGCAAAAATCGGTGACCCGTGGTGATGGACCATCAACCATGCGCCGGCCCGCTTTTCAAAGACATTGGTGCTTAATACCTGGGAGCGGGAGCCGCCACCCGGTCCGTTCGATTCGAGGTTTTCGATCAACACCACCCAGGCCAGATCGCCCAGCACCTCGACTCGGACATCGCTCAGATTGAACCGCATTGACTCCGTATTGGTAAAAATCCGCTCCCAGCTCGCCATCACCGGTCCCCAGCCGCACAGCAGCGGCCAGCCCGGATGGACGCATTTGATATAGCTCTCCTGCAGCCACATCTTTTCCATCTCACGTAGCTCCAGCGTCTCAAAGGCTTGATAGAAGGCCCGGTTGGCGGCCAGCACGGCGGCGGTGTCGTCCATAGCGCTTTCCTCTGTGCGGTGTGTTCTCTGGCCTAGCCTAAAAGAGTGGGGTGTGGCAAGCCCATGCTTTTGTTTTTCACGTCTTTTTCCTGTCATACTGATCGTATGGATTCTGCAATCGTTTGCATCAGGAGGCGCTAGGAGTGGATTTACCTCGGTGTCGGAAATGCAGTCAGGGCATACTCGTGCCTCTGTCTGACTTTGGGCCACGTGGCGCATCGCTCGAATACAAGGTCTGGGTGTGTATTCAGCCGAAATGCGGATTCACCATCCGTATTGATAAGGGTGTGGTCGTATACGGGTATAAAGTGTACGAGGAGCGACGCCGGAGCAGCGACTATTAGGTCAAGGCGGAGCCGTCGTCGGGTAGACGGGTTCCGGGATCTTCGGTCAGTATTGCGCAGGTGCTCCGAAGCGGTGTATACGAACGCAGTCTATCGGAGGTGATACGGTGAAACAGGCACTCCACGGGGTCAAGGTTCTGGACCTCACCCAGGTCATGGCAGGGCCGTTCTGTACCCTGTTGTTGGGCGACCTTGGTGCCGACGTGGTCAAGATCGAGCCACCGAGCGGGGACTCAACTCGCGGCATGGGCGGACGCCAGGGGACCGAGAGCACATCATTCTGGGCCATGAACCGCAACAAGCGCGGCATGGTCCTCAACCTCAAACATCCCCAGGCCCAGGCGCTCGCCCGCAGGCTGGCGGTCTGGACCGACATTTGGGTTGAGAACTATCGCCCCGGTGTCATGGACGCCTTTGGCCTGGGCTACGACGACCTGCGCCAGATCAACCCGGGCCTGATTTATGCCTCGGTATCGGGCTTTGGGGCAACCGGGCCGTATGCCAAAAAGGGGGGCTTCGACCTTGTCGCCCAGGGTATGTCGGGCATCATGTCGGTAACCGGAGAAGAGGGTCGGCCGCCCGTCAAATGCGGTGTGCCGATCACCGATCTGGGAGCGGCGCTGTTTGCCACCCAGGCGATTCTGGCCGCCTACATCCACCGCCAGAACACGGGCCAGGGACAGTATATCGACACCTCGCTGCTCGAAGCCGGGATTGCGCTTTCCATCTGGGAATCGACCCAGTATTTCACCCGGGGCGAAATCCCCGAACCCATGGGCTCGGCCCACCGCCTGTCCGCACCGTATCAAGCCATCAAGTGCGCGGACGGCTACATCAATCTTGGCGCGGCCAACACCCGCACCTGGCAGCGTTTTGCCCACGCTATCGGTCGTCCCGAGCTGCTCGAGCGACCGGAGTACGAAAACGAGCGCCAACGGGTCGTCAACCGCCACCTGCTGACCCGGGATATCGAGGACGTGACCAGCACTAGGCCCCGCGCTCACTGGCTGGCCGTCCTCGAAGAAGCCGGCGTGCCGTGCGGACCCATCCTCAACTACGCCGAGGTCTTCAACGATCCGCATATTCGGGCGCGTGGCATGGTTCAGGAGATGGACCATCCGGTCGGCGGCAAGGTCCAGGTACTCGGTCCGGCAGCAAAACTGTCTGAGACGCCGGCCCGGCTCACCCGGCGCTCGCCGCTGTTTGGCGAACACACGGCTGAGCTGATGCGTGAGCTGGGCTATTCGGACGCCGAGATTCAGGAGCTGAGCGAGGCCGGCGCGGTGGTGCTGGGCGAGGCGGAACAGGCTGCGGATTAGTGCCCGGCCAACATCTGGGCACCATAAATAAACACGACACCGGCCAGCGTTGCGACGGGCAGCAGGCGGGAGTGGCTGACATCATGGGCGGCCGGCAGCAGACTGCTCGCGCCAAGATACAGAAACACGCCGGCAAACCAGCCCAGCATCAAGGCCAGCTGCGGGGTGGCCAGCGTCACATAGGCTTGGAGCCACACACCAAACAGGGGAGCTATGGCGGTCAGAGCCAACATGCCCGCAGTCGCGCGAGTTGAGTGCTGGGTGCCCAGCATCAGGCCCGCCACGCTGGCACCGTCGGCCAGTTTATGCAGGGTCACCCCAAGCGCGATGGCCCAGCCGACGTGGTCATGGATATGAAAGCCTTTGCCGATGGCAAACCCGTCAATCAGGCTGTGAACCATGATGCCGAAGGCTCCCAGCACGCCGGCATGGGGGGCGTGGGCGTGATGGGCTTCCCGCTCCTCAGGCGTTTCTCGGTGGTGGGTCGCGTACTCAAGCACATAGAAACACAAGAAGCCGCATACGCAGGCGAGCCGCAGGTGGTGGGCCTGGAAAGCGCTGTCGGTCGAAGCCAGAAGCGCCAAGGCGTCGGGCAGAATTTCCATCAAGGCCCCGGCCATCAAGGCCCCGGCACAGAAGGCGAACAAGACCCCCTGATAAGATTGAAAACGCAGGGCGAGCAGCCCGCCGCCCAGGGTGATGACACACGTGGCACCGGCAATCCAGAAGGCAATCATAAGCACGGTCAGGGTACACCACTGCGACCGAGTTGTAAGTAGGGACGAGGCATGTATCGCCCCTGTCAGGACGGAGCAAACAGCCCCTCTCTGCCCTCTTTGATCAACCAGGGCAGCATGCCTAAGGCGGCGACCGGATCGGCCCACCACCAGTCCAGCGCCGCATTGGCACCCAAACCGAGCAGTAGTGTCAGCGACAGGTATGAGCAAGCCAGGGTTTCTTTTGCCTCGGCGCGCAGGGCCTGACTACCGACGACGGTAGCCGCCCGCAGCTTGCCGAACGACACCAGCGGCATAATCGTCAGCGACAGACAGGCCAGGATGATGCCGATGGGGCTTTCGTCAGGAGCTGCCTGGCGCCACAATATCCAGCTGGCTTGGCCGAGCACATACGCGGCCAGAGCGAAAAACGAGGCTCCCACAAACTGGTGTACCCGGCGGTCGGCGCGGGCCACGCGTTCTGCAGCGACGCCTCGCAGCTCGAGCCTCAGGCGCCACAACAAGATCCCGCCGGCGCTGAGTTCAATAAGACTGTTCAGACCAAATTCGATCAGCGCAATGCTTGCCGCCCGGCTGCCGGCCCACAGCGCAATCACCGCTTCGACGATGTTATACAGCATGGTGGCAATGACCAGGCCGAGGCCAATCCGCAGCCAGCGGTCGGCTGGCGCGCCGGGAGAAATCATAAGCTGTCCAGACCGCTCGGCCTGCTTATCACGTCTACCGAGCCCTGAGCCAGCGAAACAGCCACGCACCCACCACGAGCCCGGACAGACACGCCGCCGCCATCTGCCCGGGCGGGTAGTCGTAGTGGTTGGCCAGAACAAAGGCGAGGACCCCCGTCGCCAGCGACACGGCCGGGGCGACCACGAACAGATGCCGCGTTTCACGGCACACATTTTTGGCTACCAGGGCGGGCAGGACCAGACTGGCAAAGCTGAACACCACGCCGGAGACACGAATAGAGAACCCGACGACCAGTCCCAGCCAGACCGCAAGCAGACGATTCCACACGTCTACCCGTAAGCCGACTGCGCGGGCCATGGCGGGATCGAGAATCAGCAGCAGGGCTTGGCGGGTATAGGCAAACAGCAGCGTGGCGGTAGCCACGAACATGGCGGCAAAAACCCAGACATCGGTCTGCCTGGCGCCGATGATGCTGCTGGCTGACAGGCGGTTGACTTCTTCGGCGCCAATCGGGCTATGGGACATCAGCAGGATGGACAGGCTGAGCGAGGCGAGGAAGACCCAGCCGGTGATGGCTTCGTGGGTTTCCCGGCCGCTGCCCCGGCTGCCGGTGGCCGTCAGCAGCGCCGCCAGCACGGCAAACACGCCGCCCATTGTCGAGTGAAAGAGATCGGAGTGCCACCAGCTGTGAGGATCGTGGCTGAGCGCGCTGCCCAGCCACAGACCAACGGCGATACCCAACATGGACGCCTGGGAGACGGCCGCGCCGATAAAGATCTGATCGCGAGCGACAACCAGCACGCCGAGCAGGGACAGCAGGAGACCGATGAGCCAGCCGGACAGATACGCGTGCTGAAACAGCGACCACGAACCGAGAAAGTTCTCGATCATTCCGGGCTTCCATCCGTAGACGGGAGCCCGGACCCTGTCTCCGAGCGGCCTGGCAAAGATTGAGAGCGTTTCGAGAAATCGTCCTGTTCCAAAAGACGCGCGGCCGTGCCCGTCAGCCCGGGCATCTGAGTGTAGGCTCGGTCGAGGAGCCAGCGGTCCAGCGCGGCGCCAGGCGCCGTCAGCCCGGACACCTGGCCGAAGACCTGTTCGAGGTTCTGGTCGGTCAGCACCTGGTCGCGTGGACCGGCCACCAGCGTGCCACCGGTGAACAGCCCAATGTGGGTCGCACAGCGTGACGCGATATCCATTTTGTGGGTAACGAACAGGATGGTGTTGCGCTCCTCAGCGTGCAGGGCGGCTAGGGTCTGGATGAAGGTGTCTTCCATGGCCAGGTCAAGGTTTGCCGTCGGCTCATCCAGAATCAGAACCGTCGGGCGACGGACCAGAGCCCGCGCAACCAGGACGCGTCGGCGCTGCCCGCCGGACAGCGCCCAGTAGTCCCCGTCCGCCAGATCCGTAAGGCCCATCTTGTCCAAGGCCCAGGCCAGGCGCTCATCTTGTTGGAGGCGGTTCGAGCGGATACCGACCAGTCCCAGCAGGACAAATTCGCGCGCCGTCATCGGCAGGCTGGGGTTGACCTCGCAGTCTTGGGGGACAAAGCCGATCCGCTCGCGACCGCCCAGTTCCGGATGGAACTGAAGCCGTCCGGCCTGGGCCTGAAGCAGCCCCAGCAGGCCGCGCAGCAGCGTGGTTTTGCCGGCTCCGTTCTTGCCCAGGAAACACCAGAACTCCCCCGCTCGGACGGTCAGATTGACGCCGGCGAAGACGGTCTTCGGGCCGTAGCCGAGGGCCAAGTCATGTGTGTGGAGCACGATCTCAGGGCTTGCCATACCTAGGGCTATACCCTGGTGTTCCGGGTGCTGGCAATCCAGACAGCTGCGGCACAGGTGCCAGTTCAGCCCATGGCTGGCGGCCAGGATCACGGCTCCGGCAACCACCAGCATACTCTCCGAGCTGCCTTGGGCGAACAGCCTGCCCCAGGCAACCAGCAGCACGGCCAGCCCGAGCAGCAAAAACACCCGGCCGCTCTTATGCCGCCGGAATCCCCAGCACAGGCTGCCGACTGCCAGGGCCAGAGCAGAGCTGAGCAGGACCACTTCTGTCAGCTCATCGGCCACAAAACGCAATCCGAACAAGGGCAGTGCTGCCAGCAAAAGCGGGGCAGCCAGGCAATGGAGGGCACACGCCAGAGACAGTCCGACCCCAATCTGGTCAATCCGCAGATGGAAGCGGTTGAGATCGGTCATGACGAGGTCTGCGGTGCCCGTGTCGCTCATGTCGCCCCCCTCAACGCTGCGGACAGCTGGGTGACGTTATAGTCAATCATGTCGAGATACTGCTCTGTGCCGGGCCGGGCCGCCGCCTGGGCGGCCATATTCACGACGGCAGCGCCGGTGTTGGTGGCGACAAACTCGGCATAGCGGGGATCGTAATAGGCTGCCGCCAGCACGACTTTGACCTCCCTGGCCCGCATCAGCTCGACAACGCTTTGCAGGTGATTGGTGGTCGGTGGAATACCCGGCAGGGGTTCGAGATGGCTCAGGACATTCAGCCCGAACTCACGCGCAAAATAGGGCCACGCATTGTGATCTGCGACGACGTTTTCCCCATAGTAGGGCTGCATCAGGCCCAACCAGCCGCCAAGCAGGGACTCCTGGTTCTGGCTGCTGAGGAATTGGCCCAGCCGACCGCGTTCGGCCAGGAGGGCCAGCTTCTCAAAGTCGTAGGTGTTGAACAGCGCTTCTCCGACCATGGCAATGCCGAGGCGGCGCCGAAAATCCTGGTAACGCTGGGCAAAAGCCTGGGTGCTGCCGGGCCGGAGAGCCGACAGCCGGTCGCGGAGCAGGCCGGCGACCCGCAGGCCGTTCAGCGGGCCCAGCAAGTAATGGGGATTGCCCAGCGGATGTTGGTCGCCCATGGAGCGGTCAACCGTCACGGTCGGAACCTGAAGCGGAGCGACCGCGACCGAGGCGTCGATATGCCCCTGTCCTCCGGTCTGTACCCGGGCGTTGCGGGAATTGAGCAGCAGGGGCGGCGCCCAGCCGACTTCCAGGTCAAAGCCCATCTGGACATAGGCGTCGCACTGGCTCAGGGCTTTGATGAAGCTCGGCTTGGGGACAACAAAGTGGGGGTCTTCCGTGCCCTTGGCGAACACGGTGATCTCTACTTGATCGCCACCGATTTCTTGGACCAGACTGCCCAATTCGGGCACAGTGGCGCATACCTTGAGCGCCTGGCCGTGGACGAGGGGAGCGAAAAAGAGGCTCAAGACCGCGCTCAGAACAATGAATCCATATTTCGTAAGCATAAGAAGTTCCTTCTGTGTCTCAGTTCACTGAGCATCAGCGCCTAGAAGTTGTGCGCCGGGTGCGCGCCATACAGCCACTCGAAACCGAGCCACACGCTGTGGGCGCTGTTGTCGAGATGCGAGGCCTCGTCGAAGTTGTACTGCAAGCGGATGCGTGAGAATTCCGACGGCCGCCAGGTCAGCAGGGGCGAGAAGCGGTGACGGTTGTCCCGATACGGATCGTTCCGTCGGCCGCCAAGGGTGCGTCCGCTGCCGCCCGCATACTCATAGCGCAGTCCGGCTGCCCAGCCCCAGCGAAAACCGTACATCAGCTGGGTGTACAAGCCCCAGTCTTTCAAGGTCCGGCTGTGCAGGCTGCTCTCATCGCCGTCTTCGGTCTGGCCGGTGAACAGGTCGGCGTGAAAATCGCGCTTCATCACCTCAGTCTGCCAGGTCAGGAACGGCCAGCCCCGGAAGTTGCCGGTCGGATTCCAGCGCCACTTCATATCCAGGCCGTAAATCCAGGTATCGCCGTCATCCCCGGTTGCGTTGGGTCCGTACAGACCCGAAAGGCCAAACGTCCCGGTGATGTCGTCGGTCAGGTCGATCGAGTTGTTCCAGCGCGTCAGATACACGAAATCGCCAAAGCCTTTGAAGACATTCTTGCCGCCCCGTGGACGACCGCCAATCAGGTCACCGGCAAGGGCAAGCGCGGCGTGCATGTCTTCGTCTTCGTGGCCGTCCTCATGGCCGTGTTCGTCTTCGTGCATGTCTTCGTCTTCGTGGCCATGGCCGTGGTCATGGCCGTGGTCATGGCCGTGTTCGTCTTCGTGCCCATTCCCGAGGGACGCCATGTCGTCCTCGTGCATGTGTTCGTCTTCGTGGCCGTGCTCGTCCTCATGACCGCCGTGGCCATGCCCTCCGCCGGCATGGGTGTGGCGATCACCCCGGAAGCTCGTCATATTGACCCCGTTGGCGTTCTGCATGCCGAAGTGCAGCTCCGAGAACCACGGGGTCGGCGTGACCCACGAGGCCCGAATACCGGTCTGACGCATACCGTCGCCGCCAAACAGGCGCGAGTTGATGACCGGCTGGTCCATCCAGTCCCACTGATGGGGATGTTGCGGATTGATGAGGCCAAATTCGGTATAAAAGTGGCCGACTTCGAGTTGGAGATTGTAGGGCAGGGAGGTGGTCGTCAGGAAGGCTTCTTCCAGCTCGACAATGGTTTCTCCCTCGACCGGGTCGATCGCCGTGATCATGATCATGTCGCCCCGAAAATACGGGTCCACCGCTCCTGACAGGGCAATCTCAGCCTGACCCAGGGTGAAGCCGCGTCGGTTCGGATCGTGCGCCCCGCCCTGGATGGTCGACAGGGCGGCGTCTCGTTCGCTCGAACCGCCGGCGTAGAATAAGACATCGGCCGCCACATCAATCAGACGCAGCTGCGCCCCACCGCCCAGGGGGCGCGACCACAGACCCTCCGGCCGTGCCGCCGTGAGCAGCGGCTGGCGACCTTCGGCCTGGCTCTCCTGGATGGCTCTGTCGAGCGGGGACTCCAGTTGGGCGGCAAAAGCCTCAGCCTGTCGCTGGCGAACCGCTTCGACCTGTTGCTGGACGCGTTCCTCGCTGGCGGTGGTGTCTTGCTGCATCTTGAGCATCGTCTTTTGCAGCTGCTGTACGGTCTCCTGGAGGCTCTGGACCTGCTCCCTGAGGGCTTCTACCTCAGACGATTCATCGGCCCGCACACTCGCGGTGGCGAGCAAACTGCCTCCCAAAACGGCGACTCCACAAACGAGCCGGCACAATATGCTGGTATATGTACTCCTCATTACGATTTCCTATTTCTTTCTCGTCTGTCTGACAGAGGTATGGGTGAGGCAACGCAGAACAGCGAACCGCCAGTATCAGCATGGTCCCCGTCCCAATGGGCGGGGCTGACCCACGCCGAGCCCGGCGCGGCACCTCACAAGTGTAAGTCGGTTTCGACATTCAGTTGCGGGCCAGCCGCGACTGAAGCCTGCGATCAGGCGAGCGTCTCTGGCGCAACAGGGGGGGCGCGTGGACTAGCAGAGCGGTGATGAGCGGCCGCGGTGTATTGCTCGGCCGTGTGGGAGAGACATACGATGGCGGACAGACAGGCGGCAGCAGTCGGGAGATGGGCAAGCAGGGCAGGGCTCTGCCCTCCGATCACGCACAGCACGCACTCCTGTTGGGCCAGACTGCCATCAGCCTGGCTGTGGATATGCGCAGCGGCGGCGGAAGACACACACAACAGGGCGAGCAGGCTCAGTAGTACGAGCCCTTTCCGCCATAATTCTTTGCACTGTTTCTGCTGCATGGATACTGTTGCAACTCTATAGCAAGTATTGTTGGTGTCAAGAGGTTTGAAACCAGCAAACGCCCGAGTACAGGGCAAGCAGGGCGCGCTGCCCTCTTGCGAGCGCCGGGCAAGGTGTGACACAACCGGCACACAAAAGAAAGGAGCGAGTGATGGCAGATTTACAGTTTGACAAAGCAAAAGCCGAGGCCTTTTCTAAAAAGATGCTCGGTATCCTCAACGACGCCAGCGTGGCCCAGATGATCGTCATTGGCCACCAGGTCGGCCTCTTTGACACGCTGGCCGGCTTAGCCCCGTCCACGAGTGAGCAGATCGCACAGGCAAGTAGCCTGAACGAGCGCTACGTGCGCGAGTGGCTCGGTGCCATGGTGACCGGCCGGATTGTGGACTATGAGCCGGCAGACAAAACGTATCGGCTCCCGCCCGAGCACGCCGCCTCCATCACCCGGGCGGCCGGACCGAGGAACCTGGCGATGATGATGCAAATGATCCCGATGGTGGCCAGAGTTCAGCAGGGCATCGTTGATAGTTTTCGTGCCGGGGGTGGAGTGCCGTATTCAGCCTACGGGGACTTTCATAAGCTGATGGCCGAGATGAGCGGAGCCGTGCACGATATATCGCTCGTTGACATCACCCTGCCCCTCGTCTCCCAACTGGTCGACCGTTTACGCACCGGCATCGACGTTCTCGACGTCGGGTGTGGCAGCGGCCATGCGGTGAATCTTATGGCCAGGGCGTTTCCGCACAGCCGCTTTACCGGCTACGATTTCTCGCAGGAAGGCATTGCTGCGGGCCGGGCGGAAGCGCAAGAGTGGGGCCTCACCAACACCGAGTTTGCCGTCAGGGACGCGGCCGAATTGGGCGATGTGAATCTGTATGACTTCATTACCGCTTTCGACTCTATCCACGACCAGGCGCAGCCCCGGACTGTGCTCAGGGGGATTGCCGAGGCACTGCGGCCCGACGGCACGTTTCTGATGGTGGACGTCAACAGCTCAAGCAACCTGGAGGAGAACCTTGACCACGTCTTGGGACCGATGATGTACACCGTCTCGTGTATGCATTGAATGTCCGTCTCTTTGGCCCTCCGTGGTGAGGGCCTCGGGGCAATGTGGGGCAAGCACAAGGCCTTGGAGCTGTTGAGCGAGGCGGGGTTTCACCAGGTCACGATAAAAAATGTCAAGCAGGATATGCTGAACAATTACTACATCTGTACCAAGGGCTAGAGGGGGTGTCGTCAGCGAACGGGCGGATACTCGTGGCGCAGGATCTCGATGTCGCGCATCACCTGCTCAACCACATCTGTCTCATCGCCCCGATAGTAGGCGCGGATACGGAACTCGGGGTCAACCAGCACGAAACGGTCGCTGTGGACGATTTGTTCGAGCCGTCTGGTCTGCCCGTGGCTCGTATGAGACCCGTCTGGAGGGGCGTTCATCATCGCCAGTTGAAAACCGTCCCGGACCAAGGGCTGGACGACGCTCAACTCGCCGGTCAGAAAAATCCAGCGGCTGGCGTCTGCGCCGTATCGGTCGGCATAGCCGCTGAGCCGCGGCGGCGTGTCCCACTCCGGGTCAACACTGAAAGAGACCAGCCGAATCGAGGGCTGGTCGGTTTCTTCCAGCCTGGTCTGCAGTTTTGCCATCCGGCTTGACAGCAGGGGACACACGCCCGGACAGCGGGTAAACACAAAGTTGGCGACCCAGATATGTCCGGACAGCGTCTGGCGGCCAAAGGTTTGTCCGCTGTGGGCCAGCAGACGAAAGTCCGGCACAGTCTGGTGGACCGGCAAGCGGTCCGGTGAGCCGGGCTGCGACGGGGTATCAAAGGCCCGCCAGAGCAGGACGCCGCTCATCCCCAGCAGGATAACGAACAAGAGCCGCCAGACGATCCTCAGCACGGCGAGTGGATTGGAGGCGGTACGCGCGTTCGGTGATCTCATGACGAAGTTTCCCGCACTGTCTATCCGCTGAAGGGATACGGCAGCAGATGCTCCTCGGCTCGCAGGTCGTGGATTGACGCGCAGCCCAGGAGTCGCAGCGTATCCTCAATCTCTTTTTTCAGGATGGCGAACGCCTTGCGTACGCCCGCCTCGCCACCGGCGCCGAGACCGTAGATATACGCCCGCCCGGCCAGCACGGCATCGGCCCCATGGGCCAGGGCAATGACCACGTCTGCGCCGGAACGAATGCCGCCGTCCAGCAGGATCGTCATCCCCGAGCCGTGCAGAGTTGGCGCAATGTCTTTGAGCATGGACAGGGTCGGGTAGACTCGGTCCATCTGGCGTCCGCCGTGGTTGGAGATGACGATGGCGTCCACGCCGTGCTCGACC
>JAAXHF010000525.1 GCA_012271025.1 Deltaproteobacteria bacterium
GCGTGACTGCCCGGGGCTATACCCTCATCGACCTGCTCCTGCGCTACCGCTGGCGCGACATCGAGGTGTCTTTTGATGTGCTCAACCTGGCCGACACCGACTGGCGGGAAACGCAGTTTGCCACGGAATCCTGTCTGCGGCGTGAACTCGGCCGAGACAGCCGGTGTCCTCGCGGCGGTGGCGGGCCGGGGATTCTGGATACGAATTTCGTGTCCGGCTACGGCATCAATGTCCGTGGTGGGCTGACCGTATTTTTCTAGGTGAGTCCCTCTTTTCCACTCTTGCCTGTCTGTTTTTCATTGCGGCAGCGGGGGGTCCTTGATGACATGCTATTTACAGTAAACTGCATGGAGTCGTTATGATCCAGCTCACTGACATTCATTCCCTGTCCGACTTCCAGCGCAACGCCAAGGCTCATCTCAAGCAGATGAAAAAAACTGGTCGGCCCCGGATCTTGACCATTCATGGCAAGGCCGAGTTGATCGTCCAAGACACAAAATCCTACCAAAAGCTGTTGGACGCTGTCGAACGGCTCGAAGCGATTGAGGGCATCAAACGCGGCTTGGCCTCCTTGCAACAGAGAGAAGGCCGTCCAGTCGAAGACGCATTGGAGGATCTCCGAAAAAAATATGAGATTCCCTCGGCATGACCTATCGGGTCCATATCCAACCCTCAGCAGAAGCGGACCTGGAAGACGCCTACCGTCCAAGACGACAGGGTCGAGATTCTTCACATCCGGCATGGGGCACGGAAGCCCCGCTGAATAATTCCCTCAATCCTCCTGCCGTGCGCCGTCGATCTTTTCCCCGAATCTGTGGATTAATCAGTGGCCCAACTTATACACCTGGGCCACATTCTCACCGATGATCTGCCGGCGAGCCATATCGGACAGTGGCGTGACGAGGCGTTGCAGGGCCGGCATGTAATCGGGGCTATGATCCGCATGCGGAAAATCCGAGGCCCAGAAGAAGCGGTCGGCGCCGACAAATTCGATGATCTGCGACAGGGCTTTCTCGTCGGGGTCGGCCGAGATCCAGCATTGGCGGCGGAAGTAGGTGCTGGGCGGTTCCTTCAGTTGGGTCGAGCGTGACAGGGGACCCTCAAACACCGCGTCCATCCGGTCGAGCAGATAGCCGATCCAGCCGGCCTGCGATTCCAGGATCACGGCCTTAACCCGTGGAAAGCGCTCGAACACGCCGTAGTGGAACAGGGAGACCAGACACTGCTGCATACCCTGAGCGACCAGCACGTCAAAGTACCAGTTGAAATCAACCGGTTCTCCCATCCGCAGATCGTCAAAGCGGGTGTGCACCGTATGGCTCGGCGGCTCAAACGTAGGGTGAATGGCCAGGGGCACGTCGAGTTCCTGGGCGGTCGCCCACAGCGGATCGAAATCGGGATGGCCGGGCGCTTTTTTGTCCCACGAGAAGGGCGCGATAAAACCGCCCTTGGCCCCGGATTGTACCGCCCGCTCCAACTCGCGGGCCGCTTCCTGGGGGTTGCTGGCCGGCACATGCGCAATCGGGACAAGACGGCAGCCCGACTCGGAGCAGAAATCAACAATCCAGCGGTTATAGGCTCGGCAGTAGGCGGCTGAGATCTCGGGATCCTGGACTTCAGCCTCCCACAGCAGGCCGATCGTGGGGTACAGGATGGCCTTGGACAGTTTTTCCCGGTTGAGCCGCTCAACGCGTTCCTTGGCGTTCATGGAGCCGTACGGAGCACCCCTGAGATAGGTGCGCTCGGGGCTGGGCACAATGTCTTCGGCACCCATTGCGCCCATCATCCCCGGCATGCCGGCACGCACCAGCCTGGACGCCTGCCCGTCAAACTCCAGGTACTCCAGCCCTTCGTCGTTGGTCTGAATCCGAATCGCCCGCTCCCGGTATTGGGGGTCCAGATAGGTTTCCCATAAATCGGGCGGCTCCAGGATATGCCCGTCACAATCAATGGCCCCGTCAACATTGGCCAGATTTTCGGTCGGATTTTCTGTCGTCATGGGGAGTCCTCCTTGTTTACGTTCCTGTCTGTCTTAGCCGAAATGCATAGTCGGGACCAGAGCTGTATCTCCACAGCGGCCCAGGCGGCGCCATGTGGGATTGACACCCACAAGCGGTGTCGGCTAATACATCCTGCTACCGGGCGAAAGTGGCGGAATTGGCAGACGCGCAGGATTCAGGATCCTGTGGGGTAAAACCCGTGGGGGTTCAAGTCCCCCCTTTCGCACTGCATATGGGGCCACTCTTGTATCGAGACAGGCCCTTTTTTTGTGTACACTGGGGGGCGTTGCCCCCGGTCAGAGCTGGAAAGGCAACAGGCTCTTGACCCGCTTCCCCGAGGAGGCTCAGCATGCCGCAAGCCCTTGCGCCCCAATACGATCCGTCCGGCCTTGAGCAGCACATATCCCAGCAGTGGGCTGAGGCCAAAGCCTTTGCCGCCATCCCCGACGACAGCCCGCACCGCTATGTCATCATGATGCCGCTGCCGAATGTGACCGGCGCCCTGCACATGGGTCATGCCATGGATAATGTCATGCAGGACATGCTGACCCGCTGGCACCGCATGCTGGCCGACAACACGCTGTGGATGGCCGGGACCGATCATGCTGGCATCGCCACCCAGGCGGTGGTTGAGAAGCGTCTGCTGGAGCTGGAGGGAAAAACCCGCCACGATATCGGTCGGGACGCCCTGGTGGAAAGAATCTGGGACTGGAAAGAGCAGTACCAGGCTCGCATCGTCAGCCAGCAGCAGGCCATGGGCTGTTCGTGCGACTGGGACCGGCAGCGGTTTACCATGGACCCGGTGTGCGCCCGGGCCGTGTCCTGGACCTTTTTTCGGCTGTTTGAAGACGGCCTGATTTTCCGTGGCACACGGCTGGTCAACTGGGACTGTCATCTACAGACTGCGGTGGCGGATGATGAAATCGTGTATGAGACCGTCCAGGGTCACTTCTGGCACTTGCGCTATCCAATTATCGATCCCCAGCCGGGCGAGCCCGACCATGTGGTGGTGGCCACCACCCGGCCAGAAACCATGCTGGGCGATACTGCGGTGGCGTGTCACCCCGACCCGCGCGGCGCGCTCGAAGATCTCATCGCCAAGACCCAGGCCCGTTTGGCTGCGGCCGGCCAGAAAGAGCGGGCCGAGATCGAGGCCGAGCTGGCCCGGCTGACCCAACGCCGCCAGACCCATCTGCCGCTGTTGGAGCGGCTGACCGCCATGGCCGAGGCGGGCCGCATGGTCCGCCTGCCGCTCCTCGACCGTCCCATTCCCCTCCTGTGCGATGAGTGGGCAAAACCCGAGTTGGGCAGTGGCTGCGTCAAAATTACCCCGGCCCACGACCCCAACGACTACGAGGTGTGGACGCGCCACAGCGAGACGATTGGTCTGATCAATATTCTGGATACGGACGGCTCCTTGAACGCCAACGCTGGTCCCTACCAGGGGCTCGACCGCTTTGCCGCCCGCGACACAATTGTGGCCGATCTTGAGTCTCAGGGCTTGCTGGAGCGGGTCGAAGACCGCGAAACCGAGATCGGCCATTCCGACCGCTCCAAGACCCCGATTGAGCCCTATCTGTCCGAGCAGTGGTTCGTCCGCATGGGCGACGTTGCGGGCGGGGTGGTGTGTGGCCGCGGAACGGACAAGGAATTCACCACCCCGGGGCTGGCCCAGGCTGCGATTGATGCCGCTCAGGAGACGTGGCGTTCGCCGTCTGGACGACAGGTCTCGTTTCATCCTGACCTACGCTACCGCAATACCTATCTCACCTGGCTGGCCGAGAAACGCGACTGGTGCATCAGCCGTCAACTGTGGTGGGGACACCGCATTCCGATCTGGGCGATCCGCCTGAGCGGCCGGGCTGTGGCCGATACGCTGGCCTGGCTCGAACCCCATCTCGACCGACCGGACCTGGCAGCCCGTCTGCTGTACGCCGACGGCTCGAGCCAGCTGCTGCGGCCGGGCAGCGGCCGGCGCCCGGACGGGGACGCCCAATATGCTGAAGACGCTGAAGACGCTGAGGTCCAACTGCTGGTCTGTCTGCGCGAGCCGGCCGCACAGGAGCAGCTGGCCCAGGAACTTGAGGCGGCCGGCTTCGAGCGCGACCCCGACGTGCTCGATACCTGGTTTTCGAGCGGATTGTGGCCTCACAGCACGCTGGGCTGGCCCGACCCCGACACCGCTGCGGTCGAGCCCGATCAGACGCCCCTGGGTCAGCACGGCGGCGCGGACTGCCTGTCGTTCTATTATCCCGGCAGCTGCCTGGTGACCGGGCGCGATATCATCACCCTGTGGGTCGCCCGGATGGTCATTCTGGGGCTGTATAACCTGGGCGATGTGCCGTTTACCGATGTCTTCATCCACGCCACGATTCTTGATGGGAAGGGCGAGCGGATGAGCAAGTCCAAGGGCAACGGCATCGATCCGGTTGATATCATCGAGCGCTATGGCTGTGACGCCATGCGTTACGTGCTGTGTGAGATGCAGACCGGCTCGCAGGACATTCGGCTGCCGGTCCAGGCCCTGTCGCCGTATACCAATACGCCGGTCGATCTGGCCACGGCCAAGCACGGCCGAACAATCTTCACCTATGTGTGTCCCGAGACCGGCAAAGAGTTTGACGTACTGGGCAGCATGCCGGATATCCCGGCGGCCAAACTGGTCAGCGAGCGGTTTGAGGTCGGTCGCAACTTCTGTAACAAGCTGTGGAATGCGACCCGGTTTGCCCTGCTCAACCTGGAGGGAGCGAGCTTCCGGCCGCTATACGCCCCAGACTTGGCGCTTGAGGATCGCTGGATACTGTCGCGGCTGTCACGGGCCACGGCCGAGGTCCAGGCTCAGCTCGAAGCCTATAATCCGGCGGCGGCGATTGCGGCCGTCCGCGAGTTTTTCTGGTCCGAGCTATGCGACTGGTATGTGGAGATGATCAAACCCCGCCTGCGCGAGGCTGGGGAGGCCGATACGGCCCGTCAGGTGCTGGCCTTTGCCATCGATCAGGTCCTGCGCCTGCTGCACCCGTTTATTCCGTTTTTGACCGAGTTTCTGTGGCAACGGCTCAACGAACAGACGCCGCAGCGCGGCATCGACCAAGCCCTGCCGAGCCCCCAGCTGCTGGCCACGGCGGCCTGGCCCCATGCTCAGGCCGACTGGCAGGACACCCAGCTTGAACACGAGCTTGACTTCGTGCGCGAGACGATCCGGGCGATCCGTGATATTCGTAGCCAGTACACGGTTGCGCCCAGGCACACCCTGGCGGTCCGCATCAAGGTCGAGGCTGCGGACGCGCCGCCCGCCCGCATGCTCCAGGCCGGGACGACCCACCTGCGTTCCCTGGCCGGGGTCGAGTCTCTCCAGATTGGCCCCGATGTGGAGCGAACGACCGATGCGGCAACCGCAGTGGTGGGCGAGGTCGAGGTCTATGTGCTGGGGGTGGTTGATGTGGAGAAAGAACGCGTCCGGCTGGCCGGCCAGATCAAAAAACTGACCGGCAGCCTGGAGGGCACGCGCAAGAAACTGGCCAATGAGAAGTTCGTATCCCGGGCCAAGCCCGAGGTCGTGGCCAAAGAACGGGGCCGGCTGGCGGACATGGAGTCACAGCTGGCGACCCTGCACGCCAACCTGAGCGCCCTGGGGTAAAATCCATGCATCCTTTTGATCATCCTGCCGTGACCCGTCTGATCGCCACCGCCCTTGAGGAAGACCTCGGCCGGGGTGACGTGACCACCGCAGCGACCATTCCGGCCGAGTGTCCGGCCGAGGGAACCATCACCGCTAAAGCGGCGCTCACCCTTGCCGGACTGCCCCTGATTGAGCGGGTGTTGCACGCCGTGGATCCGAACGCCAAGGTCAGCCTGCGGCTTGGCGAAGGCACCGCAGTCGAACCAGGTACTGTGGTGGCCGAGGTGTGGGGTCGGGCGGCCGGTCTGTTGATGGCCGAGCGGACCGTGCTGAATTTTCTCCAGCACATGTGCGGTGTGGCAAGCCTGACCCGGCGCTTTGTCGAGGCGGTTGCCGGCACTGCATGCACGATTATCGACACGCGCAAAACCCTGCCGGGGTTTCGTTTGCTGGATAAATATGCCGTGACCCAGGGCGGGGGAACGAACCACCGGATGGGTTTGGACGACGGGGTGTTGATCAAGGACAATCACATCAGCGTGTGCGGCGGGGTCGGGCCGGCCGTCCGTCAGGCCCGGCAGCGGGCCTCGGCCCTGCTGCGGATTGAGGTCGAATGTACCAGCCTGGAACAGGTCGGCGAGGCGTTGGCGGCCGAGGCCGATATCCTGCTGCTGGACAACATGACGACCCGAGACATGCGGGACGCGGTCCAGCTGGTAGGAGGTCGCGCCCTGCTCGAAGCCTCGGGCAATATGAGCCTGGAGCGGGTTCGGGAGGTCGCCCAGACCGGGGTGGATTTCATCTCGGTCGGCGCCCTGACCCACTCCGCTCCGGCCGTTGACCTGAGTATGGCGGTGTCGCCCCAGACCTGAGGCGCCCCCGGTCAGGAGTCCTCAGCCATGTCCGAACCAGACTTTGGTGTTGCCGTCGGGAGCCGACTCAAGACGCGTTTACTTGGCAGACCACTCCATTTCTTTGAGACGATCAACTCGACCAATACCTACGCCGGGCAGCTGGCCGCCGAGGGTGCGGCCGAAGGCACGCTGGTGGTCGCCGACGCCCAGACCGGCGGCCGGGGTCGCCTCGGCCGCAGCTGGGTTTCGCCGGCCGGGGTGAACCTGTACTGCTCGCTCATTCTGCGCCCGCCTATCGCCGCCAGCCTGGCTCCCCAGATCAATCTGGTGGCTGCGGTGGCGGTAGCCGACACCATTGCCGGGCTGGACGGGCCGACTCCGGCCATCAAATGGCCCAACGATGTGTTGCTCTCGGGCAAAAAGGTGTGCGGCATCCTGGCCGAGATGCAGACCCGGGGCGAGCACTTGCAGGCCCTCATTCTTGGCATCGGGGTGAATCTCAACGCCCGGCTCGAGGCGTTTCCCCAAGAGCTGCGCGACAAAGCATCCTCGCTGTTTGTGGTGACCGGCACGCCGGTTGAGCGCGCCGCCTTCGCCGCCAGCCTGCTGACCCATCTTGAGCAAGCCTATCTTCTCTGGTTAGAAGAAGGCTTTCCGGCTCTGCGCGCAGCCTGGGAGCACTACGCCGCCGACCTGATCGGCCGCCAGATTGCGGTCGCCGCCCAGGGCGAGGCGATCAGCGGGACGGTCTTGGGCCTGGATACGGACGGAGCCTTACTGGTGCGGGAGCAGACAACCGAGACGCCGCGCCGGGTGGTGGCGGGTGAGGTCAGCGT
The DNA here is from genome assembly GCA_012271025.1 of Deltaproteobacteria bacterium. Next base: position 7,310 of record JAAXHF010000525.1, read on the forward strand.
GATCGGCGGGTATCAACAGGGTGGAACACATGATCCTCGTGATTGACGTGGGCAATACCCACAC
>JAAXHF010000055.1 GCA_012271025.1 Deltaproteobacteria bacterium
GTGTGTCATCAGTCCGTGGGACTGATCGCCCGCAATGCCGAGGCTGCCGGTATCCCGACATTATGCATGGGGAGTGCGCTCGACATCATGCAAGCCGTGAATCCCCCCAGGGCTGCCTTTCTCGATTTTCCCCTGGGCCACACCACCGGCGAGCCGCATCAACCTCAGTTGCAGCGAGACATTCTGCTTCAGGCTCTGGCAGGCTTGAGCGAGCTGACGACGCCGGGCGTCATCAAGATGCTGCCCTTCCGCTGGTCACACGGGGACGGCTGGAAAGAGACGGCCTCAAACGACGGCGATACGCGCGTCGAACGCCATGACACGCCGCAGTATCAGTTTGAAGAGGATCGCGTTCTGGCCGAGCAGAACAATCCTGAGGTGTGTGAGGTGTGTGAAGTGTCGGCCTGAAGAGCGGCGTCGGACGCAGGGATTTCCTTGCCGTCCGACGCATCTTTCACAGCTGTTCGACCATCTTCTCCACCTCACCCCATTCCACAATCGGGGTCAGGCGGCGCTTTTCGACCAGACCGCTTGAGACGATCTTGCCGAATATCTGAAAGGTCGGGGTGTGGTCGGGAATATCGACCAGAAAGATGACCTTGGGCTCCTCGTTCGAGAACCACGGGCCGCCGGCAAAACGGACTTCCTGGGGCGCGCCAATCGAGGCCGGGCTTTTGGCTGCGGCGCCAATGAGCTTGGTGAATTCCTTCATCCGTTCCGGACTCGGGTCTTTCAGCCACACCTCGTCGAGATACAGTGCCATCGTGTTTCCTCCTTTTTCGCAACAATCTTCAGTCCGCCAACAGCTCGTCAAGCTCCCCGCACATCTCCAGCTCGTTCAGCTCGGAAAAGCCGCCGACCGACTGTTCGCCAATAAAGATCTGAGGAACCGTGTGCTGACCGGACCGCTCCATGATGTCTTGGCGCAGGTCTGGATTGCCGGTCGCGTCGATCTCTTCAAACGGCACGCCTTTTTTGGTCAGCAGCGACTTGGCCGCTGTACAGTAGGGACAGAACAGGGTAGTGTATACGGTGACTGTCTTCATGATCTTCCATCCTCGTAGGTCGAGACTTCCTTTTTTGTACGCGATGCGCTGTGGTGACTCAAGGGGACGATTCAGGGCAAGTCGGTGCGGCCCATCAGGTAGCGGTCACACTCCCGTGCCGCGCTGCGCCCTTCGTGGAGAGCCCACACAACCAGACTCTGGCCGCGTCGCGCGTCGCCGGCGGCAAACACGCCTTCGACGCTGGTGGCGTATGTGCCGTACTCGGCGCTCACGTTTGAGCGGCCATCGCGCTCAACGCCAAGCTCTTCCAGGATGGGGTCTTCCGGCCCCAAAAAGCCCATGGCCAGGAGCACCAGGTCGGCCGGCCAGACCTTTTCGGTGCCCGGGATATTCTTGGGAATGAAAGCGCCGTTTTCGTTCTTGGTCCACTCGACCTCAACGGTGTGGAGTTCCTTGACCCGTCCGTTTTCGTTACCGACAAACTTTTCGGTCTGGATCAGGAATACCCGCGGGTCGGCCCCGAACCGTGCCTGGGCTTCTTCCTGGCCGTAATCGACGCGGAAGATGCGGGGCCACTCCGGCCACGGGTTGTCGGTTTGGCGTTCATCGGGTGGACGGGGCAGAATTTCAAACTGGGTCAGGCTTTTGCATTTGTGGCGCATGGAGGTGCCGACGCAGTCGGTGCCGGTATCGCCGCCGCCAATGACAATCACGTGCTTGTCGGCGGCCGAGATGTAGGCGCCGTCGGCGTGTTCGGAGTCGAGCAAACTCTTGGTGTTGGCGTGCAGAAACTCCATGGCAAAATGAATCCCCTCGAGGTCGCGGCCCTCAATCGGGAAATTGCGGGGCTTGGTCGCACCACAGCACAGGACCAGGGCGTCGAACTCCTCATGCAGCCGGCTGGCCGACACATCCGTGCCGACGGCGGTATTGGTGACGAACCGCACCCCTTCCTCGGCCAGCTGATCGACCCGACGCTGGACCAGGTTCTTGTCCAGCTTCATATTGGGGATGCCGTACATCAGCAGGCCGCCGATCCGGTCAGCCCGCTCATAGACGGTCACCCAATGACCGGCCCGGTTGAGCTGAGCCGCACACGCCAGTCCGGCCGGCCCGGAGCCGACCACGGCCACTTTTTTGCCGCTGCGTTTTTCCGGCGGCTCGGCCACGACCCAGCCCTCGGCAAAGCCCCGGTCAACAATCGAACACTCGATGTTTTTGATCGTGACCGGCGGATTGGTGATGCCCAGCACGCACGAGCCCTCGCACGGCGCCGGACACACCCGGCCGGTGAACTCCGGAAAATTATTCGTCTTATGCAGCCGCTCCAACGCCTCTTGCCACAGGCCGCGGTAGACCAGATCGTTCCATTCGGGGATCAGGTTGTTGAGCGGACAGCCCGAGGCCATGCCGCTGATCAGGGTTCCGGTGTGGCAGAAGGGAATGCCGCAGTCCATGCAGCGCCCGCCCTGTTCCTGGAGCGTATCCACGGACAGGTGGTCGTGAAACTCGTACCAGTCGTCGATCCGTTCCAGGGGAGAACGGTCGGCCGGCAGCTGGCGCTGAAATTCCATAAATCCGGTTGGCTTACCCATGTCGCTGGTCTACTCCTTCAGGGGGGAATCGTGCTGCCTGTGCCCCTAATTGCCGCTCACCCGGGCGGCGTCATTCTTGTTGGCCTCAAAGGCGGCCATCACCGCGTCCTCACCGGTCAGCCCGGCCTGCTCGGCCCGCTGTATGGCTTCGAGCATGCGCTGGTAGTCGTTGGGCATGACTTTCACGAAGCGGGCCGCGCTGGTGGTCCAGGTCGCCAGCACCTGGAGGGCTTGTTCACTGTGGGTGTAGCTGGCGTGGCGTCGCAGCATGGCTTCGATCTCGTCCAGGTCCTCGGCGGTGGGGACTTGGAGGGAGACGGTCTCCGGGTTGCAACGATCCCGAAAATCTCCGGCCGCGTCATAGATGTAGGCGACACCGCCCGACATGCCGGCCCCGAAGTTGCGGCCGGTCTTGCCCAGGACCACGACCAAGCCGCCGGTCATGTACTCACAGCCGTGGTCGCCGACGCCCTCGACCACGGCCCGCACACCGCTGTTACGGACGCAGAAACGCTCGCCGGCCATGCCTCGGATATAGGCTTCGCCGTTAGTCGCGCCATAGAAGGCCACGTTGCCGATGATGATGTTGTCTTCGGGCGTAAAGCTTGAGCCGTGGGGCGGATAGGTGATGATTTTTCCGCCCGACAGGCCCTTGCCGAAGTAGTCGTTGGCGTCACCCTCCAACTCCAGGGTCATGCCGGGTGGCACAAAAGCCCCAAAGCTCTGGCCCGCCGAGCCCTGCAAATGGAAGTGGACCGTATCTTCGGGCAGACCCTCGGGACCAAACCGCCGCGTCAGCTCGCTGCCCAGAATCGTGCCCGCCACCCGGTCGGTGTTTCTGATCGGCAGCGTGTGGCGGACTTGTGCGCGCCGTTCGAGAGCCGGTTTTGCCAGTTCGAGCAGGGTGGTGTTGTCGAGCGCCTTGTCCAGGCCGTGGTTCTGGTCGATCTGACAGTAGCGCCCGATTTCCGGGCCGAGCTGGGGCTGGTACAGAATGTCGGTGTAGTCCAGACCCTGGGCCTTCCAGTGCTCAACCGCGCGTCTGACCTCGAGCCGGTCGGTGCGGCCGATCATTTCGTTGACGGTGCGAAAGCCGAGCTGGGCCATGAGTTCGCGCATCTCCTGGGCAATGAAGCGCATGAAGTTGACCGCATAGCCTGGGTCGCCCATGAATTTTTTGCGCAGCACCGGGTTTTGGGTGGCCACGCCAACCGGGCAGGTGTCGAGATGGCACACCCGCATCATGATGCAGCCCAGGGTGACCAGGGCAGTGGTGGCAAAGCCGTACTCCTCCGCACCCAGCAGGGCCGCCACCACAACGTCACGGCCGGTTTTGAGCTGGCCGTCGGTTTCGACCACAATGCGGCTGCGCAGGTCGTTCAGGACCAGGGTCTGATGGGTCTCGGCCACGCCCAGCTCCCAGGGCAGGCCGGCGTGTTTGATGCTGGTCTGGGGCGAGGCGCCGGTGCCGCCGTCATGGCCGCTGATCAACACCACATCGGCGTGGCCCTTGGCCACCCCGGCGGCAATTGTGCCGACCCCGACTTCGGAGACAAGCTTGACGCAGATCCGGGCGTAATGGTTGGAGTTCTTGAGATCGTGGATCAGTTGGGCCAGATCCTCAATCGAATAGATATCGTGGTGGGGCGGCGGCGAGATGAGCCCCACGCCGGGGGTGGACAGCCGGACTTTGGCAATCCAGGGGTAGACCTTGCGGCCCGGCAGCTCACCGCCCTCGCCCGGTTTTGCGCCCTGGGCCATCTTGATCTGGAGTTCTTTGGCCTGGGTCAGATAATAGCTGGTGACGCCAAAGCGGCCCGACGCCACCTGTTTGATGGCGCTGTTGCGCGAGTCGCCGTTGGGGTCCGGGACGTAGCGCGCCGGGTCTTCCCCGCCTTCGCCGGTGTTGCTCTTGCCGCCGATCCGGTTCATGGCGATGGCCAGGGCTTCGTGGGCTTCCTTGCTGATCGAGCCGTAGGACATGGCCCCGGTTTTGAACCGTTTGGTAATGGCCTCAACCGGCTCCACCTCGTCGAGCGGAATCGGTGCGGGGGCGTATTTGAAGCCGAGCAGGCCGCGCAGGGTGGCCAGCCGTTCGGACTGATCGTCTATCAGGCCGGAGTACTGTTTGAAGGTGGCGTAATCGTTCGTGCGACAGGCTTTCTGCAGCAGATGAATCGTGCGTGGGTTGAACAGGTGCAGCTCGCCGTCTTTGCGGTACTGGTACTGGCCGTGGACCTCAAGCGTGCGGCCGTTGACCGGAATATCGGGAAAGGCTTTGGCGTGTTGGCGTTCGGCTTCCTCGGCAATAGCGTCAAGACCAACCCCACCCACCCGAGACGGGGTCCAGGTAAAGTAGCGGTCGATCAGCTCCTGGCCCAGGCCGACGGCTTCAAAGATCTGCGCCCCGCAGTAGGACTTGATGGTCGAAATGCCCATCTTTGACATGACCTTGACCACGCCTTTGACCACGGCTTTTTTATACCCGGCGACCGCCTTGTCATAGCTGATGTCCTTGAGCATGCCCTGGCCAATCATGTCGTTCAGGCATTCGTAGGCCATATACGGATTAAAGGCCTGGATGCCATAGCCGAGCAGCAGGCAGAAGTGGTGGACTTCGCGCGGTTCGCCGGACTCCAGGACGAGGCCGACCCGGGTTCGTGTGCCGGCCCGGATGAGATGATGGTGGAGGCCGGACGAGGCCAGCAGGGCCGGGATAGGCGCGTGCTCACGATCCACGCCCTTATCGGACAGAATAAGAATCGTCGCCCCATCGGCACTGGCCTCATCGGCAGCCTTGTACAGCGCCTCCAGGGCCTGTTCAAGGCCAGCTCTGCCGCTGCCGGCCTCGAACAGAATCGGCAGGCTGGTGACGCGCAGACCGTCCTGGTCGAGGCGGCGCAGCTTTTCCAGCTCGCCGTTGCTCAGGATCGGACTTGGCAGGCGCAGCTGTCGGCAGCTGGCCGGCTGGGGATCGACCAGATTACCCTCCGATCCCAGGGTCAGGGTCGTTGAGGTGATGAGTTCTTCCCGAATCGGATCAATCGGCGGGTTGGTCACCTGGGCGAACAGCTGCTTGAAATAGTTGTACAGCAGCTGGGGCTTATCGGATAACACGGCCAGCGGCGTATCCGTTCCCATCGAGCCGACCGGCTGGATGCCGTTGACAGCCATAGGGCCGATATTAATGCGCAGATCCTCAAAACTGTAGCCAAAGGCCTGGAGGCGTTGCAGGCTGGCCGCGTGATCGTAGGCTGGCTGGGGGTCGTCCAGGTCTGGCAGATCCTCGAAATGGACCAGATTGGCGTCCAGCCAGTCCTGGTAGACGTACTCGGTGGCAATCTGCTGCTTGAGTTCTTCGTCGCTGATGATGCGACCCTGCTCGGTATCAACCAGGAACATCCGGCCCGGCTGCAGGCGGCGCTTTTCCAGCACCCGCTCGGGCTCGACCTCCAGCACGCCGACCTCCGAGGCCATAATCACCAGATCGTCTTTGGTGACGTAGTAGCGCGAGGGCCGCAGCCCGTTGCGGTCGAGCACGGCACCGACGCGCAGACCGTCGGTAAAGGCAATCGAGGCCGGACCGTCCCAGGGTTCCATCAGGCTGCTGTGGTATTCGTAAAAGGCCCGCTTGGCCGGGTCCATGCTGTCATGGTTTTCCCACGGTTCGGGGATCATCATCATCATTGCGTGGGCCAGGGAGCGACCGCTCAGGGCCAGAAACTCCAGACAGTTGTCGAATTTGGCCGAATCGCTGCCGTCCTCCAGAATAAGCGGAAAAATCTTGGGCAGGTCGTCGCCAAACAGCTCGGTGGCCAGCATGGACTGCCGGGCGTGCATCCAGTTCTCGTTGCCGCGCAGGGTATTAATTTCTCCGTTGTGGATGATGTAGCGGTACGGGTGGGAGCGCTCCCAGCTGGGAAAGGTGTTGGTGCTGAAACGCGAGTGGACCAGACAGATCGCCGTTTCCATGCGGGAGTCGGACAGGTCGGGGTAGAAGCTGGTCACCTGCCGCGGGGTCAGCATGCCTTTGTAGATCAGGGTCTTACACGACAGGCTGGGAATATAGAAAAATTCCCCGCCCGGCACGTCGCCGTAGCGGATCGCGTTGGTGATCTGGCGCCGGATAACGTACAGCTTGCGCTCAAAGGCCATGTCGTCCGACAGGTCGGCGCTGCGGCCGATAAAAATCTGGCGGATGAACGGCTCGCACGCCCTGGCCGTCTTGCCCAGCTCGCCATCGTCGGTGGGCACATCACGCCAGCCCAGAACGGTTTGGCCCTCGGCCCGCACGACCGCCTCAAAGCGCTGCTCGCAGGCCCGGCGTTGCTCAGCGTCTGGCGGCAAAAAGATCATGCCCACCCCATACTGGCCCGGCCCGGGCAGCCGCAGGTCGGCGCACACCGCTCGTAGAAAACCGTGCGGCACCTGCATCAACACCCCGGCTCCGTCGCCGGTGTTTTCCTCACACCCGCACGCCCCGCGATGGTCGAGGTTCTCGAGGACGGTCAGGGCCTGCTCGACGAGTTGGTGGGATTGGTGACCCTTGATATTGACGACAAACCCGATACCGCAGGCGTCGTGCTCAAACGCCGGGTCGTACAAGCCCTGCTTGGCGGGCATGGCTGATACGCTCTTCATGGGCTGGTGATGAGTGTGGCGTGACATGTTCAGGCTCCTCTTCTGGCGCGGAGAGGCACGACCGATTCGGGCCCATCTTTGGCGTTGAGTTGGGCGACCATGGCGTCCTGTTTGAGGTTCAACCACAGTCCCTCGGTATGCGTTGACAGCACGACCGAGGTCTCGGTGCGGTCAACCCCGTCGATGGAACGAATCTGGCGGATCAGCTCTTCGAGCCCTGAGGTATTATCGGTTTTGACCTTGAGCAGCAGGGTATACTCACCGGTGACGTGGTGGCACTCCTGGACCTCCTCAAAGCGATCAATGTCTTTCTCAAAGGTCTGGATCAGTCTGGGATGGTGGATCGAGACGCCGATAAAGGCGGTGATATCCTTGCCCAGCTTGCGGGCGTCGAGCACTGCGGTATAGCCCCGAATCACGCCGTTTTCCTCCAGCTTTCTGATCCGATCAACCACAGAAGGGGCGGACAGCCCGACCCGCTCTCCAATCCTGTTCAGAGACAGCTTACAGTTTTCCTGGAGCAGGGAAAGAATATGCCGGTCAAGGGTGTCGAGGCTCATGCATTCTCTCTTTGTAAGGAATTTTCAGCGTAAGGCCGAATAAATAACGAATATAATCGGCTTGTGTCAAGAGAAAATTCAGAAAATCCGGCTTTCTTGCCTTTTTTATTCGCAGCTTATATGATTCCCGGAATACCGAACGCGTGACGCGGAGTACAGGCATGAACAAGCTGAGCGGTGCACAAATCGTGATTGAGAGTCTGCTGGCCGAGGGCGTCGATACCATTTTCGGCTATCCCGGCGGCGCCATTCTGCCGACCTATGACGCCCTCATTCAGAACCCCCACCTGCGCCATGTGCTGGTCCGTCACGAACAGGGCGCCTCGCACATGGCTGAGGGCTATGCGCGGGTATCCGGGCGGCCCGGCGTTGTCCTGGTCACGTCCGGTCCGGGAGCGACCAATACGGTCACCGGCATTGCCGACGCCTACATGGACTCAACCCCCATGGTTGTCCTCTCCGGTCAGGTATCGAGCACGATGCTGGGCAATGACGCGTTTCAAGAGGCCGATGTGACCGGCATTACCCGGCCGTGCACCAAACACAACTACCTGGTCCGCGATGTCAGAGAGATCGCCCGGGTGATGAAAGAAGCCTTCTATATTGCCGGCACGGGCCGTCCCGGACCCGTGCTGGTCGATCTGCCCAAGGATGTCCAGACCGATGAGGCGCCGTTCGTGTATCCCGACCATGTCGATATCCGGGGTTATAAGCCGACCCTCAAGGGCAACGAGCGCCAGATTGAAAAGGCGCTGCACGCGATTGAGGCGGCCGAGCGCCCGCTGTTTTATGTGGGCGGTGGAGTGCAGTGGTCCGGGGCGGCGTCGGAACTCACCGAGTTGGTGCGCGGCCTCAAGATCCCGGTCACCCCGACGGTCATGGCCCTGGGCACGATTCCGACCGACGACCCGCTCCACCTCGGCATGCTGGGCATGCACGGCGGCTATTGGACCAATATGGCCGTCTACCACTGTGACGTGTTGATCGCCATTGGCGCCCGTTTTGACGACCGGGTGACGGGTCGGGTGGCGGACTTTGCGCCCAACGCCAAGACCATCATCCACATTGATATCGACCCGTCGTCGATCAGCAAGAACATCAAGGTTGACGTGCCGATCGTGGGCGATATCAAGACCGTTCTCAGGTCCATGCTCAAAAAGGTCAAAAGTCAGGAGAGCCTGGCGCCCCGCCAGCGGCTGTGGGCCGAGTGGTATCGCCAGATCATGGACTGGAAGGCGGAAAAACCGCTGCCCTACGAGAAACACAGCCCGGACGGCACAATCAAACCACGCCAGCTCATTGACGGCCTTGCCGAGCTGACCCGCGGCGAGGCGGTGATTGTCACCGACGTGGGCCAGCACCAGATGTGGACGGCCCAGATGATGCCGTTCAAGCATCCGCGCTCGTGGCTCACCTCCGGCGGCCTGGGCACCATGGGCTACGGCCTGCCGGCCGGCATTGGGGCGCATTTTGCCGCACCAGAGCGCGAGGTGGTCGTCATCAGCGGCGACGGCAGTATTCAGATGAACATCCAGGAACTGTCCACCGCAGTCCAGTATCAGGTGCCGGTCAAGGTCGTGATCATGAACAACCACTACCTGGGCATGGTCCGCCAGTGGCAGGAGAAGTTCTACGAAGAGCGCTACTCCCACTCGTACATGGACGCCATGCCCGATTTTGTCAAACTCGCCGAGGCTTATGGGGCCAAGGGCTTCCGGGTCGAGCGTGCGGCCGAGCTGTCGGCCACCCTCCAGGCAGCCTTTGCCGAGCCCGGGCCGGTGCTGGTTGACGCGGTCATCCCCACGGCCGAGGGAGTCTTCCCCATGGTACCGGCCGGCAGTGCCATGCACGAAATGCTGTTTGCCTGAGCCGTGGAACACGATACCACCTCTGATCGCTTCTATCAGGGCGTTATCCACAATATCTCCTGGAATAATGAGACCGGGCTGATTCGGAGCCGGTCCGGCAAGACCTTCCCGTTTGTGTTCGCCTATGTGACGCTGCTCGGCGCGCCGCGTCACGACCTGCGCTTCCTGTTCGAGGGCATGCGGGTCGGCTTTGACGTGGGCTGGACCTCGCACGGTCTGCGGGTGACGGTGATTAAGGTCTACGACCTGTAGGCCTTACAGCGGCAGGGCCGTCCGAAACAGGACAAAACGCCCCAAAAACTCCCCCACAATCGCGGCCAGAATCGCCACATAGAACAGACCCGTGGCCGCCATGGTCTGGGGAATCTGCAGGGTCCGCCAGATCATATAGGCGACCGGCAGGGCGGCCAGCGGGCCCAAACCCAGCCGCATCCACAGCAGAGCCTGATGGTCGGTCCACAGGCTGGCCAGCCGGGCCACGCTGGCCGGCTGGCCGACCAGCCACAGCAGCCCGACCGCGACCAGCAGCACGCCGAGGTGGACGATAAGCGTACCGGCGTAAAAATTGAAGGTGCGTTTGAACGGATCGAGCGACAGGTCAAGCTCAATCAAATACCAGTGGCCGAGCGACATGCCGGTCGCCACCGCCCCGAGCATCAGGGCCGACAGCAGCAGGCTGAGCGGGTACAGGAGCGTTTCAATCGACACCACAGGCGCGCTGCAATAGGCGCTGGCGCTCACCACCAGGGCTATCAGTCCGGTCACTAGGGCGAACAGATAGGCCCGCGCGCGCAGCACCACGGCCTCGCCCCACAGGCTGACGACATACACGCTGAAGCCGCAGCAGAACACCAGCCACAGCCCGATTTCCCAGCCACGCAGGCCTGCCACAGCCTCGGCTTGGGAGGACACGACCAGAGAGGTCTTGCCCAGAAAAAAGACCCAGCCACAGCCCAGGTAGACACAGCCGGTGGACTTGAAAAATCCGCGTTCGATCTCGTGAAAGCCGGGGATGCTCAGACCGAACAGTCCGCCGAAGGCCAGCTGGGCAAAAATCAGCAAAAAGCTGTGGGCAAATTCGATCATGCCGGGACTCTACCTACAAGAGGAAACGTGTCAACAGCCATGTGTCAAAGGACGACACGTTTCCTCTTGACTCCGCTCCGGCCTCAAGGGCGGTCGGCCGGCTCGTAGACTGAGCGGCCCAAGCCTGCTAAGGAAGATGCGGAGTGGAGCCTGACATGGCGCGTGAGCCCGAATCCCAGCCCGCATCGCTGCTCACCGACGAGATCCGGTCGTGGATCGGCCGCGAAGTTCCGCCCTGGACCATAGAGGTCAGCCGCCGCGATGTGCTGCGTTTTGCGGTGGCCACGGACGATCCGAACCCGCTCTATACGGACGAGGAGCAGGCCGCGCGTAGCCGCCACGGCGGGCTGATCGCCCCGCCGCTGTTTTATATGGCGCCCTTGACCGAGCCGGTGGCCGAGACCGAGCTGCGGCCCGACGGCCTGCCCTTTGAGGGCAAATTTCCGGTTCCGCCCACGCCCCTGCCACGCCTGATGGACGGCGGTGTCGAGATCGAGTTCTTGCAGCCCGTCCGGGTCGGCGACGTGCTCACCGGGCGCTCCAAGATCACCGATATCTACCAGAAAGACGGCCGCTCCGGGCCGCTCATCTTTGTCCAGCGCGAGACCACCTTTACCAACCAGAGGGGCGAGTTGGTCCTGGTCGAAAAAGGGGCGAGCATCCTGCGCTAGGAGTCGGGTATGGCCGCAGTCGTAGACCCACAGCTCTATTTTGAAGATGTTGAAGAGGGCAGTGCTGTCCCCAGCCTGGAAAAAACGCCGTCCAATACCCTGCTGTTTTTGTACAGCGCGGTGACCTGGAATCCGCAGCGCATCCACTTTGATCGAGACTTTACCCTGCAAGAGGGCTACCGGGAGGTGGTCGTCCACGGTCCGCTGCGGGGCGCGTTCCTGTCCCAGCTTCTGACCAACTGGATCGGTGAGGGCGGCACGCTGAAAAAAATGTCGTACGCCAACCGGGACATTGCGTATGTCAACGAACTGCTGGCCTGCAAGGGCACGGTCACCAGGAAATGGATCGAAAACGGGCTGGGGCATGTGGAGTGCGATATCTGGGTCGAGAACGGACACGGCAAAGTCCTGACCCCCGGCACGGCAACCGTCACCCTGCCGCTGCGCAATCCCGCTGCCTAGTCCGAGCCCGCCACCGGAATAACGAGGAATACACTATGGCGCGTCGCCCGCTGAAGATCGTTCATACCTCCGACGTTCATCTTGAGAGTGATACCTTTGGCAAGAGTCAGGAAGGCCGGGCCTTCCGCAGCCGGATTCAGCACGCCTTCCAAAAAGTCGTTGATACGGTTGCCGAGGAAGGGGCCGACCTGTTTCTGATCGCCGGCGACCTGTTCGACTCGAACCGGGTCCAGGAATCGGGCGTGGAGTTTGTGTATGGCGAGCTGGCGCGGGTGCCGTGTCCGGTCGTTCTGATTCCGGGCAACCACGACTGTTACGACCAACGCTCGATCTACAAAAAGGTCGATTTCCGTGATGCCGGGTCCCACGTTTTCACCCTGACCTCGGAAGCGGGCGAAGTCCTGGAGTTTCCCGATCTGCATGCCACCGTGTGGGGCAAGGGCCTGGTAGAGCACGATCACGACTACAAACCCCTGGCCGGCGTGCCTGAGCGTCAGGGCGATTACTGGCATATCGGCATGGCCCACGGCTTTTACGTTGATGACGTCGAGGTCATGCGTTCCTCGCTGATCACGCCCCAAGAGGTGGCGGCCTCCAGGCTTGATTACCTGGCCCTGGGCCACGTACACGTCTTTACCGACATCACCCACGGTCAGACCCGGGCGTGTTATCCGGGCACGCCCGCTCCGCTCCACATGG
>JAAXHF010000606.1 GCA_012271025.1 Deltaproteobacteria bacterium
CCGCCGCGCTTCAGTGGACGCTGATCTCTTCTCGCTCGGCCAGCTATCAGCGTTCACCTTTGCCGGGCGATGAGGGAGCCTACCAGTCGTCATACTCGTCTCCGGCCGCAGCCGGGCTGTGGAGGCGGACCACCAGGGCTTCGGGCTCCTCGTCCAGCGGACTCACGGTGAGTTGCTCCAGTGGCAGCTCGCCGCCCGGAGTGGCGCACGACAGATACACGCGCAACTCGCCGTGCTGGTCGTAGATTTCGTGCAGGTTCTGCAACAGCTGGGACAGTGTGATTGATTTTCGCGTTGGCATGGTGCAATGCTAGCACGCCGAGCGCTGTCCCGTCACGAGAGGAGGGGCTATGTCCGAGGGCGTTGCCTTTGTGGATGGACACTACGTCGGACGCGACGAGGCCAAAATCTCGGTTTTTGACCTGGGCTTCAGTCGGAGCGACGTGGCCTACGACGTGGTCTCGACCTGGAAGGGCCTGTTCTTCCGGCTTGACGATCATGTCGAGCGTTTCCTGGCCTCAGCGGCTGGCGTCCGCATTCGGTGTCCCTACGGGGCGGCCGAAATCCGACACATTCTGGCCGAGTGCACGTTCCGGGCCGGTCTCCAGGACGCCTACGTTGAGGTACTGGTGACCCGGGGACAGTTTCAGCCGCCCGGCAGCCGCGACCTGCGCCGCACCACGCCCAATTTCATCGCCTACGCCGTGCCCTATGTGTGGATCCTGCCACCCGAGCTCCACGCTACCGGAGCGCATGTGTGGATCGCGCCGACCCCCCGGATTCCGGATGCCGCGGTGGACGCCCGGTATAAGAATTTTCACTGGGGCGATCTGACCCGGGCTCAGCTCCAGGCCCTGGATGCGGGGGCCGATGTCGCCGTCCTGTCCAGCGTGTCCGGCCACCTGTCGGAAGGTCCGGGCTTTAATGTGTTCTTTGTCAAAGACCGAACAATCTACACGCCCGGCACGAATGTGCTGCACGGCATTACCCGCCGGACGGTGTTTGAGTTGGCGGCCGAGGTCGGAGTCGAGGTCGAGGCCGGGGATTACGGGCCGGACCGGCTGCGCGAGGCCGATGAAGCCTTCATGAGTTCTACCGCCGGCGGCATCATGCCGATCACCCGGGTCGACGGTCGGGCGCTGGGCAACGGCAAGCCCGGGGCTCTCAGCTGGCGGCTGCGCGAGCTGTACTGGGCGAAACGCGAGGCGGGTTGGCACGGCACAAGGATCACCGATCTGCTGGCGAGCCGACGGACGGCATGACGGACAGAAAGGCCGGAGTATGCGAGTTGGTTTTGATATTGGCGGAACCTTCACGGATGTGATCGTCCTTGGCGACGACGGGCGACTGACTACCACCAAGGTCTTGTCGCTGCTCGACCGGGTTGGCGAGGATATTGTGGACCTGATCCAGACGACGACAGCCCCCGGCCAGGCCGGCGCTCAGGTTGAGAGTTTCGTGCACGGCACGACGATTGCCTCCAACGCGGTGATCGAAAGCAAAACGGCCAGCACCGGGCTGATCACCACCCAGGGCTTTCGGGATGAGCTGGAAATGCGTGGCCAGCGCCGCCCGAATATCTACGACGCCGCGTGGGACCGTCTGCCGCCCCTGATCCCCCGCTCGCTGCGCCTCGAGGTCAAGGAACGCATCCTGGGCAGCGGAGAGATTGAGCAGCCGCTCCAACTCGACGATGTCCGCCAGCGTATTGGGCAGCTGCTGAACGAACGGGTTGAGGCGATTGCGGTGTGTCTGATCAACGCCTATCTGAATCCCGAGCATGAGCGACAAATCGGTCGCCTGATTGCCGAAATGGCGCCTCAGACGGTGGTGTGTCTGTCGTCGGACGTTCACCCCGAGATTCGGGAATACGAACGCACGAGCACGACGGTGATCAACGCCTCGCTCATTCCGGTCGTGGACCGCTATCTCAACCGGCTTGAGCAGCATCTGGCCGCCTACAGCCGGCGGCTACTGATCATGCAGTCCAACGGCGGCATCATGACCTCCCACGCCGCCCGTCGGCGGCCGGCCTATATGATCGAGTCCGGCCCGGCAGCCGGCGTGTTGGCTGCGGCCCGTCTGGTGTCGGAAACCGGCCAAGACGCGGTTCTGTCTTTCGATATGGGCGGGACAACGGCCAAGGCGTGTTTGATCGAGAACGGCGTGCCGCTCGAAAAGGCCGGCGGAGAAGTCGGGGGTGGGGCGACGATGACCACGCGCCTGTTTGGCGGCGGTGGGCACGCCCTGCGCGCGCCCTCGCTCGATATTGTGGAAGTCGGCGCCGGTGGGGGCAGTGTGGCCTGGATCGACGACGGCGGCGCTCTGCGGGTTGGACCCCACAGCGCCGGGGCCGAGCCCGGACCGGTGTGTTATGGCCGGGGAGGACAGGAGCCGACAGTGACCGACGCCAATGTCGTCCTGGGCTATATGAACCCCGAGGCAATTGCCGGAGCCACGCTGACGATTGACCGGCCGGCCGCCCTGGCCGCGATCCAGAGCCAGATTGCCGACCCGCTGGGGCTTGATGTCCTGCCCGCCGCCTACGGTATCACCCAGGTCGCCAATTCGACCATGATGCGCGCCCTGCGCGCCGTATCGACCGAGCGCGGCCGCGACCCCCGCGAGTTCACGCTGGTCGCCTTTGGCGGTGCCGGACCGATCCACGCCGTGGCCCTGGCCGAGAGCCTGGGCATGTCGCGGGTTCTGGTGCCGCCGTATCCCGGCCTGTTCAGCGCATTGGGCCTGCTGTTGGCCGATTATCGCCACGACTACGTCCGCAGCGTGGCCCTGGCGCTTGAGCTGGTTGAGCCGCAGTCGATCATCGAACAGTTCGCCGAGATGGAAGAGACGGCCCGGACCGAGCTGCTGCAAGAGGGCATTCGGGCCGAGGCTATCCGCTTTGAGCGGCAGGTTGACCTGCGCTACAGCTATCAGGTCTCGGAGCTGACCCAGCCGTTTCCGTCCGCTTCGCCCGACGAGTTGCAGGCCGAACTGAGGCGGGTGTTTACCCAGGCGCATCTCCAGGCCTTCGGTTACGAACGGGACGATACCGTCGAGCTGGTCAGCCTGCGCCTGCGGGCTCTGGCCTCGGCCGGCAGCCTGCGCTTCTCCGAGCTGCTAGGTCAGGCGCCGCCCGCCGCTCCAGTCCAGTCCGGCACCCGGCAGGCGTATTTTGGGCCCAAGCACGGCTTGCAGCGGACCGTAATTCGGCGCCGCGCGGATATCGACATCCCACAGCCCGGTCCCGTGATTGTCGAGGAGCCGGACACCACCGTGGTCGTGCCGCCGGAGTGGTCAGCCAGCCGCGACGAGCAGACCAATTTGGTTCTGGAACGGCAGACCTGAAGCCTGCCCGGGCAGGCTAAACTGAGCCGATTGGAGATGGATCACAGTCCTTAAATCCCGTTCCTCTTGTTGTTGTCGAACGAAAATGATACGTAGTTTGAATCTGAATTCACCCAAAACACAAGGAGGGTCTGGCCATGATCAAACTCAAATCTGTCCGTCATGCCGGTGTGCCGATCACCGACCTCAGAAAAGCCAAGTCGTTCTACAAGATGCTCGGCTTTGAAGAAATCGAACGCCCTAAGATCAAGGGCATTCCCGGTGCCTGGTATGAGTGCG
Source organism: Deltaproteobacteria bacterium (assembly GCA_012271025.1). The sequence continues at coordinate 3,628 of JAAXHF010000606.1, forward strand.
ATGGTACCCAGGTCCATCTCATCGGTCAGCGCAACGAGATGGCGGCCAAAAATCTGCCCGGTGTCGGCTCGCACCTTGCTCTGCAGGTTGAAGATATCGAAGAGGCTAAAAAGGTCTTGAAGCGAAGAAAGATCGAGTTTGCCGAGTTTACCCCACCGCCCAGCTTCGGTGGCGGCCCGGTTCTGTTTCTCAAAGACCCGGATGGCAACGCGGTCGAACTGCGGACCGATCCCTAAGCCCCGGCTCTGCCACGAGCCTCAAACTGTTGTTTCAGAGGGAGCTGGGCCGCGTGCGGAAAGCTCCCTCATTTGTCTTTTCCGCGCGTGTTGCGCAGGCCAAGGAGGCTGGTCATGCGGATTGAAATTCACCCTAAGCCGGACGGCATGCAACACATCAATCTGATGTTCTGTGAAGACAGCCCGGACCCGGAAGACATCTGGGTTGCCGACCGTATCCGGGAGTTTCCGGTTCCGCCCAAACGCACCCTGGAGTGGGAACGCGAGGGCCGCCAGTATACGGTCTTGCAGTTCGGGCAGTGTGTGATCGGCCATGTGATGTTCGACATTGAAAAACATAAGGGCATTGTCGATCAGATCCGCCAGGCGTGCAGCCAAGAGATTGACCAGCTGACAGCCGACCAGGTCGACACGACAGTCATCCTGCGGCTCATTTCCGACACCGCGCTGGCCTTTCACCGCCAGGCCAAGTTTGCCATCGGCAGCGACGGGGAGGTGGGCATAACGCTCGACGCCCCAAAAGCGCGCGAGCACCTGCGCCGGGCCATACACGAAGATGTTCAGGCGAAGAACTTGATAGCGAAGGCGAAAAGTTATGGGGCTTGATAACGTCGCGTTGAGCGAGCGGCAGTTACAGGCCGGGCTAGGTTGGATACCGGGGGCTCCTCGGTCTGTGCCGTTTACGCCGGCGGAGTTGACCCTACGCGCCGAGGCTGTCATGATTCAACTTGGCGCGATTGCTCAGGGCATGACGGAGATAGGAATACCGCCCGCCCTGGCGTCGGCGCTCCGAGACTTGCACGACACATACGAGTCTATGTCAGAAATTGAATCGGCCATCGTGCGGGCACGAATCATGGGGAAGGGGGGGACATGAGTTTTGATGAAGCGCTGGAAGCACTTGATGATGGTAAGATGTTAACTCGAAAAGGCTAGAAGGACGAAACCCGCTGTCTTGAATCGTTTGATGAGGACGCGGAAACAGATATTGTGTTTGTTATACATAAAGTGCGGGGTAGGTGGGTTCGGGGGCGCATTAGGGAGGCGGATATGTTGGCTGAAGATTGGGAGGTGGTTTGATGCTTTATGTGTGCGGAATAAGGAGAAGAACTGTGTTGCGTGTGATTGTGTCCTTCTTGCTTGTGCTGTTTGCGATCGGTGCTCCCGTCAAGGCGCAAGATTTGCCGACAGATCCCGATCACGCGAAGATCGTTGATGCCCTGGTCGATGCTCTCGGCACGAAGATTGGATGATGTGGACGTTGAGCTGACCACGGTCGCCACCCAGGTCGCAGCCATTGCCACCGCGCTGTCTGACCTGGATAGCACAGTCTCGACACTCGCAACTGATGTCACGGCGCTCAGCACGAAGGTTGATGCCCTTGATACGAAAGTGACGGGCCTTGAAGGCGATGTGCTGGCGCTGCCGGTCGATATTGCCGCTGAGGGGGTGGGGTCGCAATTGCTGACGATGTCGTTGGAGGTTATACTTTTTGGCAACAATAAGAAGTTTCCTAAAAATCACTACGCAGCTTTTCTCCCCGGGAATTTTTCTAACGGCTATCACGCTGGTCGGCATCCTTTAGACCCGTATGGTGGGCCACAACGTAAAAACGCAGATTTCGGGATTCCCTTCCCAGCTGGAACAATCAGTGCCTTCAGTTTCATGCTCTTCGGAGATCAGTCAGACAAGAAAACGTGCGATGTGACGCTGACGATCCGGGATGATGGGGTAGCGACCCTGCTCTCAGGAACGATCACAGACTATGACGGAGGTATTGCCTCTAAGGATGTGTATGCCGATCCCGATGTTATCGAGATTGCGGCGGGCAGTATTATCAATATGGGGATTGCATACTCGGAGGGATGCGGTGTTTCTGGAGCTTCTAATCAATTTGAGGACACTCCTGATCGCATCTTCATCAGCCTGCATTTCACCCCCGCAGCGGTCGTGGCGACGGTGGACTAAGCGCAGCGGGGGCGTAAGTTTAAATGAGTAAAAATCTGAAATACCGGGCCTTTTAATTTTTTTATGGTCTGGAAAAACCCCATCGTTCTGAGCAATGTTCCCAAAGAGCAGGTCAACGATCCATGGTGGCGGCTCAATAATCTTTACTGGATTGCCGATGAAGACGGCGATCTTGTCTTGTTTCGGCCCAACAAAATCCAGAGCTACTTGTATCAGAACATGCATTATCGCTGTGTTATTCTCAAGGCGCGGCAGCTTGGGTGCACTACGTTTTTGCAAGCGGTTATGCTCGATCAGGCGTTGTTTCGCCCCGGTATTCATTGTGGAACTATTGCCCACACTAATGATTCGGTTGAAGATATTTTTGACAACAAAATCAAGTTCATGTACGACCATTTGCCGGAGGACTTGAAGGCCGAAGTCCCCCCGGACACCAAGAACGCAAAGCGGTTGGGGCTCGGGAATGGTTCGTCTTTTCGCGTTGCTCGGTCAATCCGAGGCTCTACTATGCAGATGTTGCATGTCTCTGAGTACGGCATAACGTGTTTTGAAGACGCAAAAAAGGCGTTGGAGATCAAGACAGGGGCACTAAGAACCGTCCATAAAGGCAATTATATCTTCATCGAGAGCACGGCTAAAGGCTCGCACGGGGATTTTTTCGATCGGTGTCAAACTGCGCGCCGGGTGACGCTGGCGGCTGAGCAGGGCCGTGCGCCGCTCACGTCGCTGGACTACAAGTTTTTCTTTTTTCCGTGGTGGGAAGATGACCGTTATCAGCTCCCCGGCGTCAGATATGACCCGACCGGCACGGATATCGAGTATTTTGATGATCTCGAATCGAAGATTGATCGGCAGTTGAGCAATGCGCAAAAAGTGTGGTTTGTTAAGACCCGTGATGACTTGAATGAAGAAATGAAATCGGAATACCCAAGTACACCGGAAGAGGCGTTTGAAAAAATAGTGAAAGGGGCGATCTTTGGTACTCAAATGCACGAAACTCGGCTTGATCGACGTGTTACTCAACTTCCCCACGAACGGGGCGTACCGGTCAATACATTTTGGGACTTAGGGCATAACGACGTAAATGCTATCTGGTTTCATCAGCGGATTGGCGCATGGGATCACTTTATACGTTACTACGAGCATCGTTTGGTAGATATCACTCACTACATTGAAGTTTTGACGGAGTACGAACGGGAACATGGCTATCAGTGGGGGACGATGTATTTGCCGCACGACGGCAAAAGTCGGCATATCGAATCAGTTGCGGGTTCTGCTGCTGACATTTTGCGCGCCGAGGGCTTTGACGTGCGGGTTGTTAATCGGCCCATCCAGAAAAACCGCTCGGAGGTCGGCGAGCAGACCGCTTCGCTCGAATAGGGACATGGCGGGCGTTGCGGGCAGGACGGCGCTGCTGACCGGAGCCGGCTCGGGCATTGGTCGGGCGACTGCGGTCGCGCTGGCCAAGGGCGGGGCCGATGTCGTGGTGTGCGACATAAATAGCGCCAGCGCCGAAGAAACCGCCCAGGCACTCGTCGGCCTGGGGCGTAAGGCGCTGGCCGTGCGCCTCGACGTGACCCAGTTGGACGCGGTGCAGCGGGCGGTCGCCCAGGCCGAGGCCGAGTGCGGGCCTGTGGAGATCGTGTTCAGCAACGCCGGTATTGGCGAACAGGTCGCCTTTACCGACATGACCGAGGCACAGTGGGACCGCATGTTCGGGGTGCATCTGAATGGCACCTATAACTGTTTCCAGGCCGTGCTGCCCGGCATGCACCGACGCGACTGGGGGCGTCTGATCAGCACGTCTTCCATGGGGGCGTTTACCGGCGGCGTCAGGCTGGCCCACTACTGTGCGGCCAAGGCCGGTATTGCCGGCCTGACGATTGCGCTGGCGAGTGAGTTGGCCCGAACCGGGATTACCGTCAATGCGGTCGCCCCGGGCGTGATTGACACCCCGATGGTACGCCAGAGTCCGCAGCGCTGGGTGGACAAGATGACCAAGACGATTCCGATGCGCAGACTGGGAAAACCTGAGGACATTGCCCATGCGGTCGTGTATCTGGCGTCCGAAGAGGCCGGCTTTGTCACCGGTCAGATGCTCAGCCCCAACGGTGGTTCGTACATGAAGTGGTGCTGACATGCGGCTGGACGGAAAAACCGCGATTGTGACCGGGGCCGGCTCGGGGCTGGGCAAGGCCACCGCCCAGCTGTTTGGCCGGGAAGGCGCCCGGCTCGGCCTGCTCGACATCAGCCAGCGACGGGCGGAAGGCGTGGCCGCCGAGATCAACGCCGCCCTCCAGCGTACGGTTGCGTTTGCGTGTCGGGCGGATGTGTCAAAAAAAGACGAGCTTGCGCCCACCATCGCCCAGCTGCGCGAGAATCTCGGCCCGATCAATATCCTGGTCAATAACGCCGGCATTGCCCAGATCAAGGATTTTCTGGACATCTCCTCCGTCGAATGGCAGCGGATGCTTGACGTGCACGTCAAAGGCACCTTCCTGTGCATACAAGCGGTGATCGAAGACATGCTCAACACCGGCTGGGGCCGGGTGATCAACACTGCCTCCGTGGCCGGCATGGAGGGCGGACCCCAAAACGCCCATTATGCTGCGGCCAAAGCCGCGATTATCGGCTTGACGCGCTCCTTGGCTCTGGAGTTTGCCCGTTCCGGGATTACCGTCAATGCGGTTGCCCCGGGCCTGATTGATAATATTTTGCAGGCGGTCGAGGGCAGGGCTCAGGGCTCGACCGTGGCGGGCAATATCTCGCAGACCACGGCCGAGCAGGTGCGGCAGTTTTTCCTACGCCGTATTCCCATGCGTCAACTCGGCAAACCCGAAGATATCGCCCACGCCCACCTGTTCCTGGCCTCGGACGAAGCCGGCTATGTGACCGGCCAGGTGCTGAGCCCCAACGGCGGATATGTGATGTAGTGCAGGAAGTTAAGGAGAACACGCCTATGTTCACGGCCCCATCCAGATATTTTAACCAGGAACATGAGATATTCCGCGAACAGGTGAGAAGCTTCGTGGACAAGGAGATTGAGCCGTATATCGATCAGTGGGAGGAGGAACGGCTGTTTCCCAAGTCGGTGTATCGGCGCATGGGCGAGCTTGGCTTTCTCGGCATTCGGCTGCCCGAAGAGTACGGCGGGAGCGAGGGCGATATCTGGATGGCGCTGGTCTTTTGTGAGGAACTGTGCCGCTGTCATGCCCTGGGCCTGCCGATGAGCGTCCTGGTCCATACCGACATGTCGACCACCCATATTGCCCGCTACGGCACACCGCAGCAAAAAGACAAGTATCTGCGGCCCTTGATCAGCGGCGAGCAGGTATGTGCGATCGCCGTCTCCGAGCCGTCGGGCGGCTCGAATGTGGCGGGAATTCAGACCACCGCGGTCCGGGACGGGGACGGGTATGTCCTCAATGGAGCCAAGATTTTCATCACTAACTCGGTCCATGCCGACACCTTCTGTGTGGCGGCCAAAACCAACAAGGATCTGGGCCACAAGGGCGTGTCGATGTTCATTGTCGAGCGGGACAGCCCGGGCTTTGAGCTGGCCAAGAAACTCAGAAAGATGGGCAACCACTCTTCAGACACCGGCGAACTGGTGTTTGAGGATGTCCGGGTGCCGCGCGACAACCTGCTGGGCGAAGAGGGCCGGGGTTTTTACTACATCATGCAGAACTTCCAGGATGAGCGCCTGATCGCGGCCAGCATGGCGGTCAGCGCCTCTCAGCGTGCCCTGGAAGACACCATTCGCTATACCCGTGAGCGGGAAACCTTTGGCAAGCGGGTCTTTGACCATCAGGCCATCGGTCATCGCCTGGCCGACCTTGCCACCAAGCTTGAGGCGGCCCGCCAGCTGACGTACTACGCCGCCGATGTCCTGGGTTCCGGGCGTGACGCCAGCACCGAGGTGTCGATGGCCAAGCTGTACGCGACCGAACTGGCCAATGAGCTGGCCTACGAATGTTTGCAATTTCACGGTGGCTATGGCTACATGGAAGAGTTTCACATCGAGCGCTTCTATCGGGATATGCGGATGACCAATATTGGCGGAGGCACGTCAGAGATCATGCGCGAGATCATTGCCTATCGGGGCTTGGATCGGGACTGACGACAGTGCAAGACAGCCGGAGAGTGGTCTCCGGAAAGGTGAGCGATGACGAGCGTTTCATCGGGAACCGTTCACCTGGTATGTGGTGGGTATGTGGTGAGGGGTGAGTAGCCCTCGGCTCGGTGGAGCGGAGGTGGGGTTGTGAGGAGGAAGAGCCATGGGAGCGGTGTTGGATGTGGATATCCCACACAAGATGTTCGCGCGTCGTATTCAGCCGTTTGGTATTGCCCTGGCCGAGGTGTCGTGGCGGGTTAAAATGTTCACCCACGACGGGGTCGTGCTGGCGGCGATCTACCTTGAGGAGCCGAATCTGATTGTCGGCATGTCGTTCTGGCAGGACGAGGAAGCTGCCCGGCATCTTTTTCGCGGAACGTTTGAGATTGGCCTGTGCGCCGACGCCGACCCGCCCGGCCGTGTGCGTCTGGCGGTTGAACTCGATACCGAAATGGTTGACGAGTTGTTCACGGCCGCTGAGTTGCTCAACCCGCGTCCGAACCGGACCAGCGCCAGTCGGGCCAAGCGGCATTTTTCACATTTTTTATCCGAGGCTTTTCCGGACACTCCCCAGGTCTGGTCTCGTTCTCACAGCTGGCGGGCCGCCAGCCGCGCCAGGCGGACGGTCCAGCCCATACGGGTCGGATAAGATCCTGCGGGCTGCGGGTTTGCTCTCCCGGTCCGCTTTGAGTATAGTAGCTCGGCCAAAAGGAGTGTGACGTACACTCCGGCTGAGCCCTATTTCTGCTGAGGAGGGAAACGTATGGCCGATGATGAACTGAAAGAGAAAGTCAAAGAAATCCTGGCCGAGCTTGGCGTATTTTCTGGCCAGCGCGAAATCACGATGGAAGAGATCGCCATTCTGCAGGGCCAGCAAACGGGTCTGGCCCGGATCATGCCCGAGATTGGACAGCGGACCTGGAAGTTGTTCTATGCGGCGAAAGAGGGCCACTGGGACCTGGCCAACTTCCAGTACTCAGAGATTACGGAGCTGATGGAATTCGGCGCCTACGCCCGGCCCAAGCACGAGGATGCGCTCAATCAGTTCATGGCCGAGGACTGGTCGCCGGTTGGTGAGGCGGTCAAGAGCAAGGATTTTGAGGCTTTTGAAGCGGCTTTTCACAAGGCCATTGAGCAGGCCAACGCCTATCACGAACTCAAGGACAGACCCTATATCCGTTGGCAGTTGCCGTCCACTCCGCCGGACGATCTGGAGATCAAACCGCGTGGAGGGGGCAAATAAGCCTGCCCGGCGGGCCGAGAAGCCTTGCCCGCCCGGTTCGGTTCAGATGCGCAAGAATGCCAGTGTGGAAAAGAGGGCAGTCCGCCGGGGCTGCCCTCCGCTCGTTGTAGAAAGAGGAAACGTTTCCTCTTTGAAGGAGGGAGATGATGTCTACGCTGCTTTTTCTCCTCATCGTCGTAGCCGCTCTGGGGTTCTTTGCCTATACCTTGTACGACCGGTTTCGGCTCCTGCTGGCCGCCAAACCGGTCGAGCGTTTTGATCGGATCGGTGAGCGGGTCAAAGCCGTGCTAGTGTACGCGTTCGGCCAGAAGAAGTTCGTGGTCGGTGAACAGCCGGCCGGCTGGATGCACGTCCTCATCTTTTGGGGCTTCATGATTCTCGGCCTGCAAGTCGTGACCATGTTTGGTCGGACCTTTTCGGATCACTTTTTTGTGCCTGGGTTTGCGCCCGATCAGCTGGGGGGACCGTTCTTCGTGCTGCGCGACCTGATGGAGGTGCTGGTGATCGGGGCGGTCGGGGTGGCCATCTACCGCTGGGTGGTATCACATCCGCCACGGCTGTTCGGCTATAAGCCGGCCGAAGAGCGCTTGGCCGGACAGTCCCACTGGGAGGCCATCCTCATCCTGTTTTTTATCTTTACGATCATGCTGTCCGGCCTGCTGTACGACGGCGGGCGACTGGTCTTTCTGGCCGGCGATCCGGTCATCGAAGCCGAACGTCCCTGGCAACCGATGAGCGCCCTGGTCGGCCTGGTGTTGTCGGCCTTTGGGTCGGGGTTTGCCGAGTTCGTCAGCAACGCCGCGTGGTGGGTCCATAATCTTGTGATTCTGGCCTTTCTCAACCTGCTGCCGCGCTCCAAGCATTTCCATATCATCACCTCGATCCCCAACGTGTTTTTTCGCAAACTCGAGCCTGCGGGAGCGCTCGATAAGATGGACCTGGAGAACTCGGAGACCTTCGGCACCTCGTTCATCAACCAGTTCACCTGGAAGCAGGCGCTCGACATGTATAGCTGCACCGAGTGCGGCCGCTGCTCTTCGCACTGTCCGGCCACGGCCAGCGGCAAGGAACTTGCCCCGCGCCAGCTGCTCCTCAATTTGCGCGACTATATGTACGACCATCAGGGCGAGATGATCGCCGCCCGCCCTACGGCCAACGGTGAAGCCGAGGCCAGCCTGGTGGGCGAGAATGTGGTCGGCGACAATCTGATTCACGACCCGGTGCTGTGGTCGTGTACGACCTGTCGGGCGTGCGAAGAAGCCTGCCCGGTGATGATCGAATACGTTGACAAGATTGTGGATATGCGCCGCCATCTGGTGCAGGAAGAAGCCCGCTTTCCGAGCGAGCTGACCCGCACCTTCAGGGGCATGGAAACCCAGGGCAACCCCTGGGGTATGAGCTATGACAAGCGGATGGACTGGGCCGAGGGCCTCTCGGTGCCCCTGCTGGCCGACAATCCAAACGCCGAGTATTTGTATTTTGTGGGCTGTGCGGGTGCTTTTGACGACCGCAACAAGAAGACGGTCGCCGCCTTTACCCGGATCCTCAACAAGGCTGGGGTGAGCTTTGCCGTGCTGGGTCCCGAGGAGCCCTGCAACGGCGAGACCGCCCGGCGGCTGGGCAACGAATATCTGTTTCAGACCATGGCCGAGGCTGCGGTCGAGGTGATCAACGGTTACGGTGTCCGCAAGGTCATTGCCAACTGCCCGCACTGTTTCAATACGCTCAAAAACGAGTATCCGCAGTTTGGCGGCGAGTACGAAGTCATCTCCTCGGCCGAACTGGTCGATCACCTGTTCAAGGAGGGCAAACTGAGCGTCCGGGAAGACCCCGACCTCACGGTGACCTATCACGATTCGTGCTACTATGGCCGTCACAACAATATCTATGAGTCGCCGCGCGAGGTGATTGCCAAGATCATGGGCAAATCGCCACAGGAAATGGAACGCAACCGCCAGACCAGCATGTGTTGCGGCGGCGGCGGCGGCTGGATGTGGATGGATGAACCCCCGGATCAACGGGTGAATATCCTGCGCGCCGAGCAGGCCCTGGAAACCAAGCCGGACGTGGTCGCGGTGTCATGCCCCTTTTGCATGACCATGCTGACTGACGGCGTCAAAGCCAAAGAAGCCGAAGAGCGGGTCCAGGTCCTTGACGTGATGGAACTCGTTGATCGGGCCAGCGACTGAAAGTGAACGACGATTGCTGCCTGTCAGCACTAATCTCAGCTAAGAGAGGCGGACGACCCCTATGTCGGAACAGCTTGAAGATACCCATCTTGTCGATATCCAACCCCTGATCGCCCCGCGGGCCGTGAAAGCCGAGCTGCCGATGACCGAACAGGCGGCCGAACTTGTCTCGGAAACCCGTCAGCTCATCCGCGCCATTCTGCACGGCCGGGACCAGCGCCGCTTGCTGGTGGTAACCGGGCCGTGTTCCATTCACGACGCCGAGGCCGCCTACGAGTATGCCGGCCGCCTCAAAAAAGTCATCGACGCCACGCGTGATCGGCTGGTGATTGTCATGCGGACCTATTTTGAAAAGCCGCGTACCACGGTTGGCTGGAAGGGGCTCATTAACGATCCCCATCTGGACGGCTCGTGTGACATCCCCACCGGCCTGCAGATGGCTCGCCAGATCCTCCTGCACATCAATCAGCTGGGCGTGCCCTGCGCGGTCGAGGTCCTGGACCCGGTCACGCCACAGTACGTGGCCGACCTGATCAGCTGGGCGGCCATTGGCGCGCGGACAACCGAGAGCCAGACCCACCGCGAGCTGGCCAGCGGCTTATCCATGCCGATCGGTTTCAAGAACGGCACCGACGGCCAAGTGCAGAGCGCTATCAACGCCATGATCTCGGCCCGTCACCCGCACAGCTTTCTGGGCATTAACGCCGACGGCCTGACCTGCATGGTCAAGACCGGCGGCAATCCAGACCGGCATATCGTGCTGCGTGGCGGGGGCGGCAAGCCGAACTGCGGCCCCGAGGACATTGCCCGGGCGGTCGAGTTTGTGGCCGGTGAGGAAATCGCCCGGGCGGTCATGGTCGATTGCTCACACGATAACTCGGGCAAGGATCATACCAAGCAGGGCCAGGTGTGTCGGGACGCTCTGGCGGTCTTTCGGGACGGCCAGCGGGCGCTTATGGGCCTGTTGATCGAGAGCAATCTCAAACCGGGCAAACAGGCCTGGAAAGAGGGCGTACAGCTGGAGTACGGGATGTCGATCACCGACGCCTGTATTGGCTGGGAAGAGACCGAACAGCTGTTGTACGAAATCGCCGAGGCGGTTCCTGCCCAGAATAGGGAATCGTGATGACCATTGAGGAATGGAGGGAGATCACGATTCCCTTTTGCAGCCGGCTGGCCTAATAGCGCCGCATCACCTCGTCGGCAAAGTCTTTCAGCACCTTGCGGGCCGAGGCCATAGGCGGCAGCAGGGTGACTTCCTTGAGGCCGCTCCGTTCGGCCTGGCGCAGCTGTTCGACAATGGCCGCCGGCTCACCGACCAGACAGGTCCCCGCAATCGCCTTGGGGGTGATGAAGCGGCGCTCCTCGGGCATCAGAAAGGTGCAGTGGCCGGTGTGGATCTGGAGGTAGCGTTTCTCCTCGGGTGTCTGCATCTTCTCGACATAGGCGCAGTACTCGTCCCACACGTCTGTGAAGGACTCGGGCACGGCATCTTCTTGTCGGGTGTAGCGGTAGATTTCATACACAAAGTGCAGGGCGGCGGCGACCCACGATCCGCACTCGTCAATGACCCGCTCCGAATCCAGCTTCTCCCCGGGCTGGAGGACCAGGGCCGAGGTCAGGGCGGCGGTATGAAAATCCGCGTCCAGCGTTCGGCCGTTCTGCTGCGCCCCCTGTTTGACCAGGTCCAGGTTAGCTTGCAGCATGCCCGGCTGTTCATTAAAGACGGAGATCAGGCCGTCGCCATACGCGCCCGCGCTTTTCAGAGCCAGCGGGCCGTTGGCCGCGACGAGGACCGGCACGGTATGTTCCAGGTCCAAAAACTCCAGATCTTGATGCAAAAAACAAATCGTGCGGGTCGTGCCGTCGAGCGTGTACTCAACCTCTTCCCCGCGCAGTAAGGCTCTGAGCACCCGCAAATACTCGCGAAAATCCCGAATCTTCATCGGGTTCATACCCATGACCCGCATGGCCGTGTGTCCGGTGCCGATGCCCAGGAAGACGCGCCCCGGAGCGATGCGGTTGATTGAGGCAATGGAGTGGGCCGTGACCGGGGCGATCCGGGTGCCCGGAATCGACACGCCGGTGCCGAGCTTGATCCGTGAGGTATTGTGGGCGGCCAGGGCCAGGGTGGCATAGCAGTCCGACCAGATCATCTGGGAATCCGGCACCCAGGCCCGGTCATAGCCGAGATCTTCGGCGTATGTGATCAGCTGCCAGTCGTCGATTTTTGTGGCTACGGTCAGGCTGAATTCCATGCGTGTCTCCTGTCTGAAGAAAATATTTGGCCCTAGAGCATACCTGTTCAGCGCTGGCAGACAAGCGCCGGTGCGTGTTGAAAAGTGGTGACGGACTGTCTATGGGTGTCGTATAAACGAAAGGCAGCCGTGATGTCTTTGCGATATCAGCTGTCATCACGATTGCCTGTTGAGGAGGACAGCCATGAACACCAAGCATTCGGTCGTACGCCAGCACCTCAACCACCCGGTCATTGATGCCGACGGACACTGGCTCGAGTTCGGCCCCCTGGTCCGTGAGCGGCTGCGGTCGATCGGGGGAGACCGAGCGGTGGAGGGCTTTGCCAGCTTCCCCAGCCTTGCCGATGAGCACCTGTCCATGTCGGTCGCCGAACGGCGCAGGCGGCGGATCGCCCAGCAGGGCTTCTGGGGGCTACCGACCAAGAATACCCGCGACCGGGCCACCGCCATCATGCCCCAACTGCTGTATGAACGTCTGGATGAACTGGGGCTTGATTTCTCGGTCATGTACCCGACTGCCGGACTGGCCCTGCCGTTGATTGCGGATGCCGAGACCCGGCGGGTCACCTGTCGGGCGTTCAACACCTTTAGCGCCGAGTATTTCCGGGATGTCTCGGGCCGTCTGACGCCGGCCGCAGCGATTCCGATGCACACCCCGGACGAGGCGATTGCCGAGCTTGAGCATGCCAAGCAGCTGGGCCTCAAGGTCGTAATGCTGGGCAGCATGATTCGGCGTCAGATCCCTGCCGTCGTCCAGGAACAGCCTGAAGCGGCCGGCCTGGCCGCCTGGTATGACGTGTTCGGCCTGGACAGCGAGTATGACTACGATCCGGTCTGGGGCACGTGTGTGGATCTGGGCTTTTCGCCGACCTTTCATTCGGGCGGCCGGGGCTATGGGCTGCGCGTCTCGCCCTCCAACTTCTGTTACAACCATATCGGCCATTTTGCCGTTGCCGGCGAGGCGGTGTGCAAGGCGCTGTTTCTGGGCGGCGTGACCCGCCGCTTTCCGAGTCTCAAGTTCGCCTTCCTGGAGGGCGGGGTCGGCTGGGCCTGTCAGCTGTACGCTGACTTGGTCGAGCACTGGGAGAAGCGCAATGCCGACGCCCTGGACGAGGTTAATCCGGACAATCTGGATGTCGAATTGCTACGTCAGCTGGCCGCCACCCACGGCAGTCAGGAGATTGCAGCGGCGCTGACCGACCGGCGGGCAGCCCTTGACACGGCCAGGCAGCCGGTCGGGGCGGCCGCAGTCGGCGGCATCGACAATGTGGACGATTTTTCGGCCTGCCGGATCGAAAACAAGCAGGACTTTCACGAGCTGTTTGCCACGAAATTTTATTTTGGCTGCGAGGCCGACGACCGGATGAACGCCTGGGCCTTCAGTCGCAGGCATAACCCGCTCGGCTCACAGCTGAACGCCCTGTTCGGCTCCGACATCGGCCATTTTGACGTGGCCGACATGGCCGGGGTGTTGCCCGAGGCCTACGAGCTGGTGGAAGACGGCCTGATGGACGCCGACAACTTCCGTGACTTTGTGTTCACCAACCCGGTCCGTTTCTGGGCTGAGGCCAATCCCGAGTTCTTCACCGGCACCGTGGTCGAGCACGAGGCCGCCGCCCTGCTGGCCACTACAGCTCCGGCGGTGGCAACCAACGGGGGAGCGGTCGGCCAGCCGTCGAAATGAACCGGCCGAGAGACTCGCAGGGCAGGGCTTTCGGCACGGGCCATTCCAGCAACTGACTCTCGTCGCTCCCCGGAACTCGTGATCGAGGCGTCCGTGCCGCCAGGCCGAGCCCATCCTTCTAAAGTTTCATACGTTCTGCATACCAGCGGTGGAACTGCCAGGTCGTTTTCTCGAGCTGCGAGAGCCAGGTGGGGGCTGCGCCCTGGGACGCCCAGCCTTGCTGGACGGCGATGGCGGCGTCCGTGTCCTCTTGCTGTATCTCCTCCATCATCGCGTCCTGGGCCGCGATGTACTCAGCGAAGCCGGGGTGATCCCCCACCGAACCCGGTGGCATGTGATGGACCCAGGCGAAGGTGTTCTGGTCCAGCTTGTGGGGGAAAGTGGGATAGGCGGTCATGCTGTCGTGTTGTACGGAAAAGGTCAGGCACGGGAAGACCGTGATGAACTCGACCTGCTCGTAGCCGGACTTCGGCAGGCCGGGGATCGGGGGCGGAACGTACCGTGCCCGGTCGTGCCGCCCGAGCCAGTCCTTCGCCTCGTCCAGCGCCTCGGCGTAGGGCATGTGGAAGAGGCTGTACTGCCCGTCGAGGGACTCGACCGTAAGCGCTTCGGCCGGCAGCGCTTCCTGCGCACTGTTCCGGTGCAGGGCCATCACATGGTAGCCCTCGTTGGCGTTCTCCAGCATGATTTTCCAGTTCCACGGGCATTGGAACCGCTTGTTGATCACGAGGCGCATGTTGGGCAGGTCCCAGGGCTCCAGGAACGCGGCGAGGTCTGCAAGCTGCGGGGCGAGCGGCTCTGCATCCGGATCGAAGTTGATCATCACGAAGTTTTGCCACACCTCGGTGCGGACTTCGAGCAGACGGATGTCTTGCATGCAGAACGCCGTGGTCTGCTCCATATGGAGCGCCTGCACGAGTTGTCCATGACCGTCGTAGGTCCAGCCGTGGTACGGGCACGCGAAGGAGGGCTGGTTCCCGCTCCCCCGTGCGACCCGCATCGCACGGTGTCGGCACACGTTGTAGTAGGTCCGGACGGCACCGTCGGGATCGCAGACGACGAGCAGGGGTTCTCCCAGGATTTCAGTGGCGAAGTAGTCGCCCGGCTTGCGTACCTGATCGAGAAAGCCGATGGGGAGCCACTCGCGGCGCAAGATCCGTACCTGCTCCGCAGCAAACACGTCGGGGTCCGCGTAGATTCTCGGGGGGAGCGGGTTGGCCTCCTCCAAGGGCTTCAGGATGCCTTCGATCTCGTCGGGCCGGAGCAGGCCCGCCTGTGGTGGTTTGGTCGGATGCGGCCGTGCGTACGTTGCCATGATCGCGCTCCCTTCTCTCCCCTGCTTGGGTCGGCAAGTCCTTCGTGGCTGCATGCTATCTACGACATTCGATTGAGACAACCATGCAAAACGCAGCTCAATTTCGTTCCGATACGCGGGCTCAAGGTCTGCGTAAAGCTGCCGCAGGGAGTGCCCGAATTCGTCCTTACATATCCAGCTTGGGAAGGCGGGAGGACAGGGCCGTGCTCTGTGGACTGGGGGGAAGAACACGGCCCGATCTCCGGCCCGGAGTACCGGCTACGCCTCATCAAACCAGCCTATGCTTTCTCCCTTTGGCTTGCTATGCTGCCGTTCAGTCCCGGCTGTTCTGCAAGGAGGAACGCATGCGTGAAATACGAAGACGCCAACCGTCTGTGATGCGCCCGGCGGGGCTCTTGGCCGCTCTCGTCCTGGTGGCTGCTTGGGCGGCGCCCGCTGCGGTCCGTGCCGCCGAAGACCAAGGCTATCAGGCCCTGGTGAACTGGCTCGAACATTACCGCGAAGCCCCACCGACGTTTGAGCCCGGCCAGACCCTGGGGCTACAAGACCGGAAGGCCCTCGAACCCTTCCTCCCCCAGTCAGCCTGGGAGTACTACTTCTTTGACGACATGGAGATGCAGATTGCCCAGACGGGCGACTATCCGCCGCCACCCGAGTGGGGCAAAAACGTCGTGCCCGGCTATTCTCTGGATGAGCAGGGGGTGTTGGTCGATTTCAAGGGCGGTGGGTTTCCGTTTCCCGATATCGCCCCGGATGACCCGCAGATTGCGGTCAAGGTCATCTGGAATATGCTGTGGCGGCCCGGGCAGGATGATTACATGATGCCGATGGTGGCGTGGCTGCGCGGCGAACACGGCCAACTCGACCGGGAATACGAGTTTACCGGGGTCAGTGCCCAGTATGCGCTCGGCGCAAACTGTCTGGTGCCGGGCTATGAAGA
>JAAXHF010000291.1 GCA_012271025.1 Deltaproteobacteria bacterium
ACCCCCTTTATGAGTCCGGACCCTAATCCGTCCCTATCAGCCTGACGACGTACCGCTCCTGTATGAGGCCGTGCGCGAATCCATCGCCGAGGTCGCGCCGTGGCTGCCGTGGTGTCACCCGGACTATGCCCTGGAAGAGAGCCGAGGCTGGATTGAGACGCGAGCCGAGGCGTGGGCGCGGGGCACGGAGTATGACGTTGCCGTGATCGACACGGCACGCGGGCGGCTGCTCGGAGGGTGCGGCATCAATGCCCTGAATCGGGCCAATCGGTTCGCCAATCTCGGCTACTGGGTGCGCACCAGCCGGACCCGTCGCGGGGTGGCGACCGCTGCCGCCCGGTGTCTTGCGGCCTTTGGTTTCCGCCAGCTTGGCCTGATTCGGATCGAAATCGTCATCGCCACGGCGAACACGGCCAGCCAGCGCGTGGCGGAAAAGCTCGGCGCGACCCGTGAAGGTGTGCTGAGGAACCGCATACTGGTCCGCGACCAGGTGCACGACGCCGTGATGTTCTCGCTGATCCCGTCGGACAGGATTGAGTCAGGCTGAGTCGTATCGACCAGGATCACGTTGAACGATTGGCGCGTAAGGTGTCGAGGTCGCCGTCCCAGCCCGAGCCGCGTAGCTGGCGCGCTTCGTCAACACTGAGGGGTTCAGCGGCAAGGGTTGGTGCGCGACATACACCTTCCCTACCGTTTTTGTAGGTCGGCTTAGTGCGAAGCGCGTAAGCCGACAGACCGGGCTGCACCACATTTCAGACTCAGGCTTGATACTATCGCAGAAGAGATATATCCGAGAGGCATCAAAAGATATCTTTTATAGATTTCCAAAGAGGAGGCTCGCATGGGCACGAAATCGCATATCTCCAAATGGGGCAGCAGCTTGGCCGTCCGCATTCCCAAGCCCATCGCTGAGCAATGGGGTGTGCGCGAGGGCTCTGCCATTGAAATCGTTCCGCGTGGCGAGCAGCTTGTCCTGCGAAAGAGGACGTATAAGCTGGCCGACATGCTGGCCCAGGTGACAGCCGAGAATCTCCATCCCGAACTGGACACCGGCCCGGCCCAAGGCAATGAGGAATGGTAGAACGGCCGTATGTCCCGGACACGGGGGACATCGTGTGGCTGACCTTCACACCCCAAGCCGGACATGAACAAGCCGGGCGCCGGCCCGCTCTGGTTCTGAGCCCCCGCAGCTACAACGAGAAAACCAGTCTGGCGCTCTTCTGCCCCATCACATCCAGAGTCAAGGGCTACCCCTTCGAGGTCTCCCTTCCCACTGCAGGCCCCATCACCGGAGTCATTCTTGCCGACCAGATTAAGAGCCTGGACTGGCGAGCACGGCGAATCCGCTTTGCATCACAGGTTCCGTCTCGGGTGCTTGACGAAGTCCTCACGAAGCTGACTGTCCTCCTGGATCAAGACAGCTCGTGAGTTTCGTAGGCCGGCTTAGCGCGAAGCGCGTAAGCCGACAGACCGGGCTGCCCAGTCCTCAGCCGCACGCCAGGGCATACACGTTTTTGACCCCGGCCGGCAGCGGATACTCGGCCCAGGTCTCACCGCCGTCCTGGGTGCCGAAGACCTGACCGGTGCTGTTCACCCCGTACACGCAGCCGGCGTCTCGACGACTCGGCGCAATCGCCATCATCGTCCGCCGGGGGGCCACATCGTGGTCAAAGCGCTGCCAGGTCTGGCCCAGATCCTGACTGCGATAGATGGCGCCGGATTTGCTCAGTGCGGCCGGGCTGAGTGCGGCGTACAGCGTGTTGGGGTCGTGCGGAGCGACCTGAATATCGCGGGCGTAGGAAAAGGGCGAGGCGCGCCAGATTTCCATCTCCTGCCAGCTGTCACCCCGGTCGGGGCTGCAAAACATGCCCATCCGCGTGGCCAGGAAAACCGTGCCGGGCCGGGCCGGGCTGACCTCCAGAGCGTGGGTGTCCATCATGCCCTCGGTGTTGGTATCGCTGCCGATCTGGCTCTTGAGGTGGTCGCGTTCGACCAGGTCCAGCAGCCCCGGTGTACAGTCGTGCCAGGTCTCCCCGGCGTCGGAGCTGCGCATCACCCCGCCGACTTCCAGCCCGGCATACACCTCATCCGGGTTGCCGGGATCGGTCGTCATCCGAATCACCCGCATGGGAAAGCCCATGTGCACCCCACCCTGCGGCTCAAGCACGGCCAGCCGACGCCAGCTCTCGCCGCCGTCATCGCTGCGGTACACCACGGCCGGGGCCGTGCCCAGGTACATGATGTCCGGGTTCTGAGGATGAAAAATAATCGTCCACACCACCGCGCCACGCTCCGGAAAATCGAGCCGCTGCCAGTGCTCGCCGCTGTCGGTCGTCCGATACGGACCGTCCTGGGTGCCGAGGTAAATGACCTGCGGGTCCTGGGGATGAATGGCAATCGCCCGGACCTCAACCTTGTCGGGCAGGCCGTTGCTGAGCGACTGCCAGTCGCTCTCGCCCACCACCTGGCGAAACAGGCCGCCGACCGCCCCGTCCTCTCCAGCCCCTGACCACTGGGCAGCTCCGGAATAGACATAGTGTGTCATACAAGACTCCCTTCGATCCTTAGGCTGTTCCGACCATACGCGCTGCCGCCGACACAATGCAAGCCGCGGCTCGATTTTTCTCTCGCCCCTCTTGTTTTCGCTTTTTTTTCGCCTATAGAATATTCAGTATGAAGACACAGTCCAAGCCCAGGCGGCGTGCGGCCGCAGTCCAGCCCCGGCCGGTCTTGTCCGACCCCCGGGCGCTGAAGCGGGCGTATGTCGAGCACACCCGTCGTCTCGGCCCGGACTTCGATGTCATCGACGGCTGGCTGATGGATCATCGGCCGGAGCTGTGGCAACAGATTCACCGCCAGGATGACGAGCTGTTTCGACTTCGCAGCCTGGCCACGGGCAAGCGCGAGTATACGGCCAGCCTTGAGAACTTTATCGGCCTGTATCAGGAAGCCGAGCGCCTGTACTACGAAGCCAGGCCCGATGAGTTGAGCCTGCCGCTGCTGGGCGAAGGCGAAACCGTGGCCGTGTACTTCACCCTGACCGACGGTTCCGTGCATAAGGTCAGCGGCATCGGCTAGGCCGTATCCGTCAGCCCCCGATTGAAACCCGCCCGCGAATAGCCCACCCGTTCCTCTCCCATGCGCTCGACCAGAGCGGCCATCAGGCGCCGGGTGGTGTCCGGCCCGAACCAGCCTGGATAGCCGTGCTGGGCCAGCCGCTCGGGCACAAGGCGACGGCGCGAGCGGGCGCCCTTGGCCCCGTCGCCGTGGAAAAAATCGTCAACAATGACCCGCCGGCACGCGTTGGCAATCAGCCCGGCGAAGCGCTCGGGGTTGTGGGGCAGGGCCGGAGAAACGCTGATCTGGGTAAAAATCCCCCGCGCCGTCGCAGCCCGGGCAACGGCCAGACGGCGTTCAACCGTGGCGCAGCCGGGGGTCAGCTTGCGTCGCACGCTATCGTCGTCGGTTTCAATGGTCAGGTTCAGCACCGCAGTTGGAATGGCCGCAATCAGCTCGAAGTAGCGTTCGACCAGGGGCGAGCGCGTTTGCAGCACCAGGAGAGCGGGCGGAAAGCGGCCCAAGACCTCAAGACACTGGCCGGACAGCCCATACCGGGGTTCGAGCCTGGGCTGGAAGGGATCGGTTGAACCCGAACAGTAGATACGTGGCCGGATGTCCCGTCGGGCCAGTCTGTCCAGCTCTCGCTCCAGGACTTCGGCAATGTTGATCTTGGCCGTGACCCACTCGCCCCAGGCCCGCCCGTCGGCATGAAAGCGCTGGACCTGGCTTTCGGCAACGTAACAGTAGAAACACGAGCTGCCGTACGAGCAGCCCCAGTAGGGGGTCAGGCTGTGGCTGAAGCCGGACAGGAACCCGCCGGTTTTGGTCAGGGCGGATTTGACGCGTCTGTGGCGGATGGTGAGCACGCCCCTCTTCTGCCCCGTCCGCCCGTCGGCTGTCAACACCGCGCCCGGCTTGACGCTGTCGGCTCCGACCTGCATAGACTGGGCGCCCAGAATCTGATGCCCAGAACCTGACGCCCAGGAGGGGGCCATGGAGTCACGCCCGCAGTCCCATACCATCCCGACCGCCATCCCGCCCGGCCGCTCCTGGCCACGCCGCTACAACCTGGTCGGGCTGTGTTTTCTGAGCACCTTCATCTGCTACATCGACCGGGTCAATATCTCGGTGGCCATCATCCCCATGGCCGAAGAGTTCGGCTGGGATCAAACCACCCGCGGCATTGTGCTGTCGTCCTTTTTCTACGGCTATCTGGCCACCCAGGTGTTTGGCGGCTGGCTGGCCGACCGCTTTGGCGGCAAAATCGTGCTGGGCATCGGCGTGGTGTGGTGGTCGGTGTTCACCCTGATCACCCCGCCGGCTGCGGCCCTGTCTTTCGCCGTCCTGTTTCTGGCCCGGGTCGGCATGGGGCTGGGCGAGGGGGTGGCCTTTCCGGCCATCTACAACCTGTACGCGCGCTGGATCCCCAAGCAGGAACGCGCCCGGGCGGCGGCCCTCAACGCCAGCGGCGTTCCCCTGGGGACGGTCGGCGCCCTGCTGCTGACGCCGACCATCGTGATCGCGCTGGGCTGGCCGTGGGTGTTCTACCTGTTCGGCATCCTGGGCTTCGTGTGGTACGGCCTGTGGCACTTCCTGACCACCGATACCCCCGACAGCCATCCCGGCGTGCCTCCCTCGGAGTTGGAGTTTATTCGCGACAACGTCCCGCCGGTGCCCAAAAACGAGACGATTCCGTGGGCGCAGCTGTTATCCAAGGTGCCGGTCTGGGCCATCATCATCAATCATTTTTGTTCAAACTGGGGCTTTTATGTGCTCCTGACCTGGCTGCCGACGTATTTTACCCAGGCCCTGGGCGTCGATCTGTCCCAGGTCGGGCTGTACACCATTCTGCCCTGGCTGGCTATGTTTCTGATGGCCAATGTCGCCGGCTGGGTGGCCGACAAGCTGATCGAATCCGGCCTGTCGGTGACGTTCGTACGCAAGCTGATGCAGACCATCGGTTTTCTGGGACCAACGATCTTTCTGAGTCTGATCGGCAGTGTCAGTTCCGCCCCGCAGGCGATTACCTACATATGTTGCGCCCTGGGGCTGAACGCCTTTGCCCTGGCCGGCTTTGGCGTCAACCACCTGGATATCGGCCCGCGCTATGCCGGCATTCTGCTCGGCTTTTCCAACACCGCGGGCACCATACCGGGCATCGTGGGCGTGACCCTGACCGGCTATCTGCTGGATGTCACCGGCTCGTGGGGGCTGGTGTTCTCGATTGCGGCTGGCATCTACCTGTTCGGCCTGCTGGTGTGGCTGCTGTTTGCGACCGGCGAGCGGGTCTTCGAGTAGGGACGACGCCGAATGCCTCACCCCGCCTGCCCATACGCAAGGCCGAACGACATATCGCTCAGCCAGCGCTTGAAGCCCGGGTTGTCCATGAACTGCTTGAACAGCTTGGTGTCGTCGTTCATCACCGAGGTCATCACCCGAAGCAGCGCCTTGTCGTGCTCGATGCGGGCGTTCTCCTTGTCCGAGTTCTGCCGGGCATTCTTGAAGGCCGTGTCCTCAGCCACCCTCGAAGGAATGGTCTGGGTGATGAGCTGCCGCACGCGGTCGCGGTCGTCCCAGTCGATGTCGCCGAACTGCTCGTTAAAGACCCGCAGGATGTTCGACAGCCGGTCCAGCTCAGGCTCGGGCAGGGAACCGCCACCGGTGGTCGGCACCGGCTCGACCTCGGCGTCCGCGTCGGGCAGCGCGATCTGCTGCATGGCCCGCTTCTCGACCCGGTAGCTGTCCATGTCGATAGCATCAAGGATACCTTTGGACAGGTCCTCGTCCTGGGGCGAGGGCAGCTTGGAGATCAGGAAATTCAGGAAGATCGAGCGCTTCTCCCAGGCGGCGTTGGTGTAGGGCAGGACCGCCGACAGAAAGCCGTAGGTCCGCACAAAGCCCTTGGCCTTGCCCTTGAAGTTGACCTGTCCGTCTTCGTCCAGGTCGTTCCGGTAGGTGTCCACGCAGGCGTCGAGAATGGGGTCGAGCTGGTCGCGCTCGGCCCCGCCCAGATAGCGCGACACAAAGTCGTCGATCTGCTCCGCAGCATAGACCTGGGCGTCGTCGAGGTCGGCCTGCAAGTCGTGCAGCTTGTTGGGGTCGGTCTCATCAGCCAGTATCGTCGCCCGATAGAAGTCGGCAAAGGCAGCGCGGATGGTGTCGGCGTCGTTCAGAAAATCCAGCACAAAGACATCGTGCTTCTTGGGATGCGCCCGGTTGAGGCGCGACAGGGT
>JAAXHF010000295.1 GCA_012271025.1 Deltaproteobacteria bacterium
CAACGGTCTCCCGTTCGTGCTGAGCGGAGCGGAGCGAAGTCGAAGCATGGATGCCGGATCAGGTCCGGCATGACGAGCACGTAACGGCAGGACTACAGCCTATCGTAAAACTCCCTCACCCTACTGGTCGTTCAGCCGCAGCCCCGGCCGCTGCCAGGGCACGCTGACGACCCGGCCCAGCCCCGACTCGGTAATGTACAGGGTCTGCAAGTCGGGGCCGCCAAAGCAACAGTTGGTCAGCCTGGGATCCTCGACCTGGATCGGCTCCAGCGGGCTGCCGTCCGCTTCGTGGACCGAAACGACCCCGCCGTTATGAGCACAGATCAGCAGGGTGCCAGCCGCGTCAAGACACATGCCGTCCGGTGCGGCCGGCTGCGGCACGCTGGTCAGCAGGGCGCTGACCGGCCACGAGCGCGGGGCGCCGGAGCGAGCCCCGGCGTCGACCTGAGCCAGCACTCCTGGGCTCAGAATGGGAATCTGCCACACCCGACCGGTGACTGACTCCAGCACGATCAGACCCGTGCCGTCTGGGGTCAGGGCGATCCCGTTTGGCAGATAGAACAGGTACTGCAGGCGGGTGACGTGGCTGCCGTCTCGGAGCGCGTAGTACACATGACCAAATTTGAGACCCTCGCGCGACACCATGCCCGGATCGGTAAAATAGAACCCGCCGTGGGCGTCCATGACCAGATCGTTCGGTCCCTGAAACGGCTGG
Organism: Deltaproteobacteria bacterium; assembly: GCA_012271025.1. Next base: position 716 of record JAAXHF010000295.1, read on the forward strand.
CCCTCGCAGCTGTCGTACACGACCTCGACCTTGCCCCCGGAGTCGATGCGCTGGATGCAGCCGGGGTCCCGACCGCCGTTATTGGTCACGTACAGATAGCCGTCCGAACCCAGAGCTGCGCCGTTGGGCGCGCCGCCGGTGTCGGCAAAGGTGCGTTTGGCGCCGTCGGCCGTAATCGCCGTAATGCAGCCGGCTTGGATTTCGGTCACATACAGCGTTCCGTCCGGGGCCCAGACCGGTCCTTCCGGGAATTTCAGACCATCGGTCAGCACTTCAGGCGGCATAGCTCTCTCTCCTCGGGTGATTGTGCCGCCTGCTATAGCACGCCGCACCGCCGGCTACAAATGGCTGCCCGTATTGACACGGCCGGCTAAAGGGCAAAGTCTAGGGCGTTGTGCGGTGCCACACCGACCGAAGACGAACCTATGCCACACAATATCATTGAAATCACCAACGCCACGGTCTACCGCCAGCAAACCCGGGTCTTCGACAAGCTGTCGCTGAGCATTGCCGAAGGCTGTCAAACCGCCATCCTGGGTCCCAACGGAGCCGGCAAATCGACCCTGCTCAAGCTCCTGTCACGCGAGCTGTACCCGGTCCGCCGGCCTGGCAGCCGGGTCCGCGTCTACGGCCAGGAACGCTGGGACGTGTGGGCACTGCGCCGCCGCTTCGGGCTGGTCTCGCACGACTTGCAGCGGGAGTATATGGGCAGCGTTCCGGGGCTGAGCGTGATCCTGTCGGGCTATTATTCCAGCAACAATATCTGGGGTCACCAGGATTTCAGCCCAACCCACGTTGAGCGGGCGTATGCGCTGATGGACCGGCTCGATATCACCGCCCTCAAAGACCGGCCGTTCTCCAGCCTGTCAACCGGCGAACAACGCCGCTTTCTGCTCGGCCGAGCCCTGGTCCACGACCCCGATACGCTGGTCCTGGACGAGCCGACCAGCGGCCTGGACTTAAAGACCTGCTTCCAGTATCTGGCCATCATTCGGCGGCTGATGCAGACCGGCAAGACGCTCGTGCTGGTCACCCACCATATTCACGAGATTCCGCCGGAAATCTCGCGTGTGATCCTGCTCAAGCACGGCCGGGTGGTGGCCGACGGCGACAAGGCCGAGCTGTTCACCGACGCCAGGCTGAGCCGCCTGTTCGACACCCCAGTCCACCTGCTCCAGGCCAAGGGCTACTATCAGGCGATCCCGGGCACGGCCTGAAACCTACCTGACTATGAGCCAGCCGCCCGTCCGCCACGTGCCGACCCAACCCTTTCCCGACCAGCGGCCCGGCACCTCGGGTCTGCGTAAAAAAACGCGGGTGTTCGCCCAGGCCCGCTATGTGGAGAACTTCGTCCAGGCGATCTTCAACGCCTTGCGGGACGGACCGCCGCTCGACTTCAGCCGTGAGAGCCTGGTGGTTGCCGGCGACGGGCGCTATTACAACCGCGAGGCCATACAGCGGATCGTCCGCATGGCGGCCGCCCACGGCTTTGGGCGCGTACTGGTCGGGCGCGGCGGCCTGCTGTCCACACCGGCCATGTCGGCGGTGATCCGCCGCCGTCAGGCCCTGGGGGGACTGATCCTGAGCGCCAGCCACAATCCCGGCGGTCCCCAGGCCGACTTCGGCATCAAGTACAATATGCGAAACGGCGGCCCCGCCCCGGAGCGGGTTACCCGTCAGATCTACGAGCACAGCCTGCGCCTGTCTTCGTACCACACCGTCGAGTGGCCGGATATGGATCTGGAGCGCTACGGCCTGAGCCACATCGGCATGACCGAGGTCGAGGTCATCGACCCGCTGGCCGACTACACCGCTCTCATGCAGGAGGTGTTTGACTTCGACGCCCTGCGCGGCCTCTTCCAGACCGGTTTTCGGCTGCGCTTTGACGCCATGCACGGGGTGACCGGGCTCTACGCCCGGCATATCCTGGCCGACTGCCTCGGAGCGCCCGAGGACAGCCTGCTGCGCGCCACCCCGCTCGAGGACTTTGGCGGTCTGCACCCCGACCCCAATCTGGTCCACGCCGCCGGTCTGGTGGCCGAGCTGTCAGCCAGCGCTGGGCCGGATTTTGGCGCGGCGTGCGACGGAGACGGCGACCGCAACCTGATCCTGGGTCGCGGCTGTTTTGTGACGCCCGGCGACTCGGTGGCGATCATTGCCGAACACGCGGCCGACTGTATTCCAGCCTACCGGGCCGGGCTGCGCGGCGTGGCCCGCTCCATGCCGACCAGCACCGCGCTTGACCGTGTCGCCCAAGCGCTCGGCATTCCGTGTTACGAAACCCCCACCGGCTGGAAATTCTTCGGCAGCCTGATGGACGCCGGCCTGTGCAGCCTGTGCGGCGAGGAGAGCTTTGGCACCGGCTCGGACCATATCCGGGAGAAAGACGGGCTGTGGGCGATCCTGTGCTGGCTGTCCATCCTGGCCCACACCCGCAAACCGGTCGCTCAGCTTGTCCGCGACCACTGGCAACGCTTTGGCCGCAGCTACTACCAGCGCCACGACTTTGAGAAGCTTGAGTTTGAGGCTGCAAGCGACGCGCTCACGGCGCTGCGCCAAGCCTTGCCCGAGCTGCCGGGGCGTCGGCTGGCCGGCAGCCGCGTCAGCTTCGCGGATGACTTCAGCTACACCGACCCGGTTGACCACAGCGTCAGCAGCCACCAGGGGCTGCGTATCGGCCTGGCCGACGGCTCACGTCTGGTGTGCCGGTTGTCAGGCACCGGCACGGACACGGCCACCCTGCGGGTCTACGCCGAGCGCTACGCCGCCCGGCCTGGCCCAGAGACGCCCGACGCCGTGCTGGCCCGCCTGGTTCGGGCGGCGGTGGACCTGCTCGGCCTGCCCCAGCGCTGTGGGGTCTCCACCGCCAGTGTGATTACCTGAGGATGACGTGTGATGCACATTGTAG
>JAAXHF010000296.1 GCA_012271025.1 Deltaproteobacteria bacterium
TTAATCACGCAGTTGGAGATAATGACATCCACCGCGTTGTCAGGCAGCGGAATGGCTTCCATCTCGCCTTGCAGAAACTCGACGTTGTCGAGCCCCGCCTTGCGTTGGTTGTCGCGCGCTAAGGCCAGCATTTCGTCAGTCATATCGAGACCATAGACTTTGCCTGTGGGACCGACGCGGCGGGCCGACAGGAGCACATCGATCCCGCCCCCCGAGCCGAGATCGAGCACCGTCTCGCCGGGATGGAGCGGGGCCAGGGCTGTGGGGTTGCCACAGCCGAGCGAGGCGGCAATCGCCTCCAGCGGAATCCCTGTGAGCTGGTCCTCGGCGTAGAGGTGGGAGGTAATCGGATCCTCGGCACTCGCGGTTGCCGCCCCGCAGCACGCTCGGTCCCCCTGGGCGGCTTGGAGCGCTGCTTTGCCGTACACGTCCTTGACTTGCTGTTTCACATCCTGCCTTTCCATGCTGACCTCCTTCTTGGATACCCCTTTGGGATATTCCTACGCGCTGCGCAGGGCCGCGCCGATCCGCTCCAGCGCCGTCTCCACGTTCTGGCGGCTGTTAAAGGCGCTGATCCGGGCATAGCCTTCGCCGCACTTGCCAAAACCCGCGCCCGGCGTGCACACCACCCCGGCCTTGTTCAGCAGCAGGTCAAAGAACTGCCACGAGTCGGTGTTGGCCTTGATCCAGACATACGGGGCGTGCTCGCCGCCCACACAGGCGTAGCCCAGGCCGCTCATGGTCTGGCGAATCAGCGCCGCGTTGGCCATGTAATAATCGCTCAGCTCCCGGACCTGACGCTTGCCGTCCGGGGAATACACGGCCTCGGCCGCGCGCTGAACCGGGTAGGACACGCCGTTGAACTTGGTCGACTGGCGCCGGTCCCACAGGCCGTGCAGGGGATGGGCCGTGCCCTGCGAGTCGTAGACCTGACACTGCCTGGGCACGATGGTGTAGGCGCAGCGGGTGCCGGTAAAGCCGGCCGTCTTGGAAAAGCTGCGGAACTCGACCGCGACCTCTTTTGCTCCCTCAATCTCGTAGATGCTCTGGGGCAGGCTGGCGTCGCGGATAAACTCGACATAGGCCGCGTCGTATAGGATCAGGGCCTTGTTCTCCCGGGCATAGGCCACCCACGGTCGCAGCTGGTCCTTGGTCACCATGCTGCCGGTCGGATTGTTGGGAAAGCACAGATAGATGGCGTCCACCTTGTCCTCGGGCGGGGCGGGAATGTAGTTGTTGGCCTGGGTTGATTCCAGGTACACCAGACCCTGGTAGCGACCGTCCTGCCAACCGCTTGAGCGGCCGGCCATGACATTCGTGTCCACATACACCGGATAGACCGGGTCCGGAACCGCGATCCGGGTGTCCGGGGCGAACAGCTCCTGGAAGTTGCCGGAATCGCACTTGGCGCCGTCGCTGATAAAGACCTCGTCGGCCGCAATGTCAATCCCGCGCGCCTGAAAGTCGTGCTCGGCAACCGCCTGGCGCAAAAAATCGTAGCCCAGCTCCGGGCCGTAGCCGCGAAATGTCGCGTCTGCGGCCATCTCGTCAACCGCAGCGTGCAGGGCGGCGATGCACGCCGCAGGCAGGGCGCGGGTCACGTCGCCAATGCCCAGCCGGATCACGTCCCGGTCCGGGTTGTTGTCCTGAAACGCGGTGACCCGTTTGGCGATGTCCGAAAACAGATACGACGCCTGGAGCTGAAGATAGTTTTCATTCATGACGATCATGCGCGACATCCTCCTCGTGGTGTACCGTGTGTCAGAAAGTCAAAAGAAAGGAAAGTAGGGCCTCACTCCGGGGGGCTGTCCGCAGGGGCCAGATCGCGGGCGGCCGGATAGCCGGGGATGCCGACTGCGGCCCGGCCGGCGCGGACAATCGCCTCGGCCATGACCTCGGCGGCCAGCGCCCCAATCTGGAGCAGGGCGGCCTGTGGGGTGCCTGCCGGCTGGTGCGTGCCGGTGGCCAGGGCAAAAATCGTATCGCCGTCATACGGCGTATGGACCGGGCTGATGGCGCGGGCAAAACCGTCGTGGGCCATCTGGGCGAGCTTGGTGGCCCCGACCTTGGTCAGCCGCGCGTTGGTGGCCACGACACCGAGCGTCGTGTTTTCGGCGCGCCGGGTCTGAGTGGGGCTGGCCAAGCGCAGCAGGCGACGGCTGTCGGCCAAGGCCGTGCCGTCCTCGCCGCGCAGCCCGGCCACGACCCGGTTGGTGTGGGGATCGATGATGTCGCCCACTGCATTGACCGCCACCAGCGCGGCAACAGTCAGACCGCTCGCCAGGCTGACGGACGCGCTGCCCAGACCGGACTTCATGGCCCGCCCGGCTCCGGCCAGCTTGCCGACGGTCGCCCCGGCCCCGGCGCCGACATTGCCCTCAACCACCGGGCCGCCGGTGGCCGCCCGGGCCGCCCGGTAACCGCACTCGGCGGTGGGTCGTATGCTGGCGTCGCCAACGCCCAGGTCGTACAGAATGGCGGCCGGAACGATCGGCACTTTTGCCGCCGGGGTAACAAAACCGATGCCGCGTTCTTCGAGGTATTGCACGACCCCGCTGGCGGCGGCCAGGCCAAAGGCGCTGCCGCCGGCCAGGACGACGGCGTGAACCTGATCGACCAGGCCGGTCGGCCGCAGCAGGTCGGTCTCGCGCGTGCC
>JAAXHF010000278.1 GCA_012271025.1 Deltaproteobacteria bacterium
GTTCTTCTCCATCTCCCACCGGGCGGTCAGCGCCCCAGCCTCAGCCTGACAATCCGCCAGCTCCTTTTCCAGCTTCTCCAGCCGCACCTGTGAGGCCTGGTCGGTCTCCTTGCGCAGGGCTTCGCGTTCAATTTCAAGCTGCAACACCCGCCTGGACACCTCGTCCAGTTCGGTCGGCATGGAGTCGATTTCGGTGCGGAGCCGGGCCGCGGCTTCATCCACCAGATCAATCGCCTTGTCCGGCAGAAAGCGGTCACTGATGTAGCGGTGCGACAGGACCGCCGCGGTCACCAGCGCCGCGTCTTTGATACGAACCCCGTGGTGGATTTCGTAGCGTTCACGCAACCCCCGCAGGATGGAAATCGTGTCTTCCACGGACGGCTGCTCAACCGCTACCGGCTGAAAGCGCCGTTCCAGCGCCCGGTCCTTTTCCACGTATTGACGATACTCGTCCAGCGTGGTCGCCCCGATGCAGTGCAGCTCGCCACGGGCCAGCATCGGTTTCAGCAGATTGGACGCGTCCATAGCACCTTCCGACGCTCCTGCGCCCACCACCGTATGCAACTCATCAATAAACAGCACCACCTCGCCCTCAGACTCCTGGACTTCTTTGAGCACGGCTTTGAGCCGCTCTTCGAACTCACCCCGAAATTTTGCACCGGCAATCAGCGCGCCCATATCCAGGACGATCACCCGACGATGCTTCAGGCTTTCCGGCACATCGCCGCTGACAATACGCTGCGCCAGCCCTTCCACAATGGCGGTCTTGCCAACACCTGGGTCGCCGATCAGCACCGGATTATTCTTGGTGCGGCGAGACAGCACCTGCACGACCCGGCGAATCTCATCATCCCGGCCAATAACCGGGTCAAGCTTGCCCAGGCTGGCCGCCTGCGTCAGGTCCCGGCCGTAGCGCTCCAGGGCCTGATAGGTGCCCTCCGGATTTTGATTGGTCACACGCTGGTGGCCGCGCACTTTCTGAAGCGCCGTGAGCAGGCGTTCTCGGCTGAGGCCGTGGTCGCGCAGCAAGCGGCCCGTCGCGCCATCGTCTTCCAGCATGGCCAGCAGCACATGCTCGACGCTGACGTAGTCGTCTTTCAGTTCCTTGGCTTCATCTTCAGCGCGGGTGAGCAACTGGGACAAGCGCTGGGTGACGTAAACATGGTCCGGGCCACTGGCCGGGCCGGAAACTTGCGGAGCGCGATTCAGCGACTTTTCAAGCTCAGCGGTCAGCGCATCGAGGGGCACTCCGGCCTGGTTGATAAGAGCCGGGACGATTCCGTCGGAAGATTCCATCAGTGCGGCCAACACATGCTCAACATCAACCCCCTGGTGATTTCGTCGGGTTGCCAGCGCCTGGGCCTGCCGTAGAGCTTCTTGCGATTTTTCGGTCAAGCGATTGAGATCCACGCTGCCCTCCTTCCTCCGGCCGTTCGGGCTCGGTCGTTTTTAACTGGCTGTGACTCTTGACTGTAAAAAAGGTAAGGCTGATTTGGGGTGTGTCAAGGCGGAGCGGCAAAATGCTCCACCCTCTCCACTCCGGTATCTCTCGGAGGAAATGCCTCCTCCTTCTCCCCTGAAACGTGTGCCGCGAAAAGGAACCCATCCCGCCGCTAGAGCAAATCACGCTTCTGCGTAGCGCATCTCTCTCCTCCTCTAGGAGTGCGGGCTTCCAGCCTGTATGGCGGCCAGGATGGCCGCCCTCCCAGGAGGGGTGACCGCAGGGCTGGGGTGAGGGGGAAATGCAAGCCGGGACACGGCCCGGACGGCCTATGCGCGGGCGCGTTTACCCGACGGCTCTTTCTTTTCGATCCATCAGATCCACGACCTTGGGTGACTTTGTTTCCGCCACCCAGTTCGTCACACGCTGCACGGCTTCGATCATATCGCCACACCAGCGCTCAATAAAATCGGCCGGGAGGTCGTGGTCGAGCGGAATCGCCTCACTCGCGGTGAGAGCTCTCGCGCCATCAAAGCCGATATAGGCAACCCGGGCGGTGAGTTCCTCCCGCGGGCGCTGAAATGCCGATCCGGGCAGAACGGCCACACCCGTATCGCACAGGAGCGCCTCACACAACGAGTCACTGTCCATGATACCGCGCTGTGCCAGCCGCTCGGCAAAAGGCGAGAAATCCGGGAAGAGATAAAAAGCGCCAACCGGCGCATGCACCCGGACGCCAGCCGCCTGAAGAATCTGCGTACAGCGTTGGCCCAGGTTCGACAGAATGCGACGGACGTGTGAGAGATAGCGCTCGATCCCGATGCTGGCCTGAAACGCCCGGGTGGCCGCATATTGAATCGGAGAGCTGACCGATGTATAGGTCTCGCTGGCCACGGCCGCCATCGCTTCCATCAGCCAGTGCAAGTCCGGCGGAAAGGTAAACGTCCC